>SLFH01000016.1 GCA_007124345.1 Phycisphaerales bacterium
GGCTCCTGGCTGAGGTAGCCCATGCCCAGGCGGGCCCGTTTGTACATGGGCAGGCGTGAGATGTCTTTGGAGTCGAAGGTGACGCGTCCGGCGTCGGCGTCGATCATGCCGATGGTCATGCGGAAACTGGTGGTCTTGCCGGCGCCGTTGCGTCCGAGGAGGCCGACGATCTCGGCGGCCTCGACATGGAAGGAGACGCCGTCGACGACGGTGCGTCCGGCGTAGGCCTTGCGCAGGTTGTCGGCCTCGAGGAGGGGCATGGGCGGAGTGTAGGTCGCGGGCGGGATCGTGCTATGCTGCGGGCGATGGCGACCATCCGGACAATCTGCGTCGGAGCGGCCCTCGGCGTCGTGCTCGCGGGGCTTGCCGGGTGCTCGAGCGATCGGCGGATCGTGGTGACGAGCGACCCGCCCGGGGCGCGGGTGTGGGTGAACGACATCGAGATCGGGACGACGCCGGCGGAGACGAGCTTCAAGTTTTACGGCAGGTACGACATCCGGCTGGAGAAGCCGGGGTTCGAGCCGCTGAACGAGGCGAGGACGGCCAGGGCGCCGGTGCACGAGTGGCCGGTGATCGACCTTGTGGCGCTGGCGGCGCCCTACCGGTTCAAGGACCGTGTGAAGTGGCACTTCGAGCTGGAGCCCTCGCTGGAGGTGACCCAGGACGAGGAGGAGTTCCGCGAGGGGGTGCTCGAGCGGGCGCGAGAGACGAGGACGGAGCTTGGGCCGCGCCCGGTGCGCTGAGGCAGGCCCGAGAAAAACTCTGGATCCGTGTGCTTGAGCGGGGATCTTGAGGTAGACTTTTGCTGAGGTTTTGGTTTTGATCGGATCGTCCGTGCCGGTGTCGGCGTGGTCGGTCCGGCTGTGAACCCCCGAACTCAGCGAGAGGAGCAACCCATGCAGCGAAGAGGCAGAGCTTTGGTGTCGGCGGTCGGCGCCGCCGGTGTGTTGGCGGCGGCGTTCGTGGCGGGTGTCGTGGTGGCGGGCAGTCCCGAGGGCGAGCGGATGGCGCCGCCGGAGGAGGTGTCGCCCGAGCAGATGATGGCGGCGTGGCAGCAGGCGAACGCGAAGGGCGAGCATCACGAGCACCTGAAGGCGTTCGTTGGAACTTTCGATGTGAAGGTCTCGATGCAGATGCTGCCCGACACGGATGTGTACGAGTCCGAGGGTGTGTCCGAGGGGGAGTGGATCCTTGACGGACGGTTTGTGAAGTCGACCTTCAGGGGCGAGAGCTTCGGGATGGCGTTCGAGGGGATCTCGATCACCGGGTACGCCAACGCGACTGGGAAGTACCAGACGGTGTGGATGGACTCGATGGGCAACACGATGCAGTACGCCGAGGGGACTTGCCGCGGGGGGCGTGTGTTCACGTACACGGGGACGGAGACGGACCCGATGACGCGTCAGACGCACGAGTACCGGGATGTGATGACGGTGCACGGGCACGACCGTCACACTTTCGAGCGGTTCTACCAGACGCCCGGGGGCGAGCACCGCGGGATCTGGATCGAGTACACCCGCAAGTAAAGCTGCGGGCCGAGACCATCTGAGCTGTCGCCGCCGCCTGCGCATCCTCCGGGACGCGTGGGCGGCGTTTGTGTTAAGCTCGTGTCAAGAACCCGTGAGCAAGGAGCGTTCACGATGACTGACGATGGCTATTCACCCGCACGCACAGAGCACCACGAACGCCTGTCGCCCCTGATCGGGGTGTTCAGGTCGGCCGGGCGGTCTTGGCGAGGGCCCGGGGCGGAAGCGATGACCAGCGGCGGGACGATGATCAACCGCTGGATCCTCGGCGGGCTGTTCATGGAGCAGGACTACAAGGGGACCTTCAACGGCGCGGCGTTTGTCGGGCGAGGGTACTGGGGGTTCAACGAGGCGTCGGGGCTGTACGAGAGTGTGTGGATGGACTCGACGGGGGGGCAGATCGCGCGGGACGCGGGGGCGTTCCGGGACGGGGTGTGGGAGATGCGGGGCGAGTCGTTCATGGCCGACGGGACGGCGCGGGAGCAGCGGTCGGTGGTGCGGGTGGTTGACCAGGACCGGCACACGATGGAGCTGTACTTCACGCCGCGGGAGGGCAAGGAGTTTCTGGCGTTGCAGGTGGAGTACCGGCGGGTGGGCTGAGGGCGAGGCGGCCGGGTATCATTGAGACCCGGTCTCAATACCGCGTTGAGCTTTGACCGTTGCGCGGCGGCCTCCGAAGGCCGGGGAAGGAAGCGACCCCCCGATGCCTTCGAGATGTCTCTTTGTGCTGCTGTTTGCGCTGACTTTGGCGCTGATTCTGCCCGGTTGCGGCGAGGGCGGGGGCGAACGCCCGTCGGACCGCAGCATGATGGTGACCGACCGCGCCGGGCGCGAGGTCGAGATCTTCGGCAAGCCCGAGCGGATCGCGGCGCTGGCGCCGTTTGCGGTCGAGATGCTGCAGGGGCTCGGGGTCGAGCCTGTGATGCGTGCGTCGGTGCGCGGGGAGACGCCCGAGGCGTGGTCGTCGATCCCGGAGCTTCCGATCAGTCACGGGGCGGGGCCGGAGATGGAGCGGCTTGTTGCTTCGCGTCCGGACCTGGTGATTCTGCCCGAGCCGTTTGCGCACTTTGCGTCTTCGGTGGGGAGCGCGACGGGGGCGCCGGTCCTGGTGCTTGATGTGCGGACGCTGGACGAAGCGCGGCTGATGTTCGAGGTGCTGGGCGTGCTGACGGGCCGTATGGATCGGGCCGTGGAGCTTGTCGGAGAGCTTGACCGGCGCGTGGCGGCGGTCGTGGCGGAGGTGCCCGGGGCCGGGTCCGGGGATGGGCCCGGGGTCTTTGCGCTCTTCGGCACGCCCGATGCGTTCTACGCCTTCCTGCCCGACAGCTACCTGGGGGATCTGGCCTCGCTGCTGGGGGCGACGCTGGTGACCGAGGGGCTGCCCGAAGACCGGAGCTTCGGGGGCTTTGCGCAGTTCAGCCTGGAGACGGTGGTCTCGCGTGACCCCGATGTGCTGCTGATCGTGACGCACGGGGGCGTGGCCAACGGGGTGATCGAGCGGCTGCAGAAGGACCCGGCGTGGAAGGGGCTGCGGGCGGTGCGCGAGGGGCGGTTGGGCGTGCTGTCTGATGATCTGTTTGTGCTGCGGCCGGGGGCGAGCCCCGCCGAGGCGATGGCGCTGCTGCACGGGGCGCTCTACCCCGAGCGGGTCGGCGACGGCGGCTGAAGCGATCGGAGCGTGCGCGTGTGACGACGGTCGCGGCTGCGGAGCGTGGGGTTTCTGAGGATGCCGCGGGCGAGCGCCGGCGGTTGCGTCGCGCCGTGGTGGTGATTTCGATCGCCGCGGGGCTGGTCGTGGCGGGCGTCTTGCTGTCTTTGCTGTTCGGTTCGGTGACGCTGGCGTTCGGCGATGTCTGGCGGGCGTTGTTTGCGCCGGCTTCGGCGGACGACACGGCGTCGCAGATCGTGCGGAACCTGCGATTGCCGCGGGCGCTGGTGGCGGTGTTTGTGGGGTTGAATCTTGCTGTGGCGGGGGTGCTGCTGCAAGGGGTGATGCGGAACCCGCTGGCGGCGCCGAATGTGGTGGGGATTACGGCGGGGGGCGGGCTTGCGGCGACGATCGTGCTGGTGATGGCGCCGCACATGCCTCAGGCACTGGCGCCGGCCGCGTTTGTGGGCGCCGCGATCGCGGGGCTGATCGTCTACGGCATCAGCTACACGCCCGGCGTGGGGACGAGCCCGATCCGGATGGTGCTCGGCGGCGTTGCGGTGACGGCGGTGCTCGGGGCGGTGACGACATTTCTGATGGTGACCTACAGCGACCGCGTGCAGAGCGTGGTGGCGTGGATGAGCGGTTCGCTGGCGGGGCGTTCGTGGGGGCATTTGTATAGCGTGCTGCCGTACAGCGTTGTCGGGCTGATCGGCGCGGCGATGGTGGCTCGGCGGATGGACCTGCTGCAACTCGGCGACGACAGCGCGGCGTCGCTCGGCGTGCCTGTCGAGCGGACGCGGTTTTTCGGGCTGATCGTTGCGTGTCTGCTTGCGGGGAGTGCGATCAGTGTGGCGGGGCTGATCGCGTTCATCGGGCTGGTTGTGCCGCACATTGTGAGGATGCTTGTGGGCGTGCGTCACGCGGCGTTGATCCCCGCGGCGGCGCTGGGCGGGGCGGCGTTGTGCGTGTTTGCGGATCTGGTCGCGCGGACGGCGATGGCGCCGCGGGAGATCCCAGCGGGCGTGCTGACGGCGCTCATCGGCGGGCCGTACTTCGTGTTCCTGCTGTACAAGACGCGGATGCTGCGTTGAGCATCGAGGCCAGAGAC
>SLFH01000141.1 GCA_007124345.1 Phycisphaerales bacterium
ATTCTCCCCGATCCTCGCCGCTCGCCCCGCTTTGCGGGGATCTCGACTTTTTGCCGCTACCCGACGCTGGAGGAAGCGCAGGCAACCGGCGCCCCGGTCGACTGGGCGCTCTACGGCGTGCCGTTCGACTCGGGCGTGACCTATCGGCCGGGCTCGCGCTTCGGGCCGCGGGCCGTTCGCGACGCGTCGCAGTATGTCAAGCGGTACTCGATCCACCACGGGCTCGATCTGTGCGAAACGCTCAGCCTCGCGGATGCGGGCGACGCGCCTGTGAATCCCTACGACTGCAAGGCCCACCTCGACGGCGTGGTCGGGTTCGCCTCGGAACTCGCCGACCCGAAGCACACCAAGCTGCTGGCGATCGGGGGCGACCACTCCCTCGCCTACGCCAACATCAAGGCGACCTGGCTGCGCCGGGGCAAGCCCGAGGGCGGGCTGGCGATGCTGCACTTTGACAGCCATGTCGACACGCTCGATGCCTGGCTCGGCGAGAAGTGGTCCCACGCCTCACCCTTCATCCGGTTGATCGAAGAGGGGTGCCTGGACCCCAAAGCCACGCTCTCGGTGGGGATCAAGGGCCCGCTGAACACCTGCGCCGACCTCGACTTCGCAAAGGAGCACGGGGTCCGGATCGTCACACGCGAACGCTTCGCCCGCGACGGGTTCGCCTCGATCGACCCGTTCCTGGCCGAGCTCGGCGAGCGCGAGATCTACATCTCGTTCGACATCGACTGCCTCGACCCCGCCGACGCGCCGGGCACCGGCACGCTGGCGATGGGCGGGTTCAGCGCCACCGAGGCGCTGGGGATGCTGCGCCGGTGCGGTGGGGTCAATGTCGTCGGGGGCGATGTGGTCGAGGTGCTGCCGGATCGAGACCTGGGCGACAACACAGCGCTGCTGGCGGCGCATGTCGCGTTTGAGATCCTGTGTCTGGACGCGGCGAATCGCCGGGGATGAGCTTCACTCGCCCGGGATGTACGAGATTGCGCCCTCCCACGGGCTGCTGGCGGTCGCGTAGAGGCGCTTGGGGATGCGCCCGGCGAGGTAGCTCTGGCGACCGGCGATGCAGGCGTGGCGCATCGCGTGGGCCATCATGACCGGGTCTTTGGCGTGGGCGATCGCGGTGTTGAGCAGCACGCCGTCGGCGCCGATCTCCATCGCGACCGAGACATCGCTGGCCGAGCCGACGCCCGCGTCGACGATGACGGGGTATGCCGCGTCGCCCTCTTTGAGCAGTTCGAGGCAGAGAAGGATGTTGTTGCGGTTCAGGACGCCCTGTCCTGAGCCGATCGGGCTGCCGGCGGGCATGACGCTGGCCGCGCCTGCTTCCTTGATCTTCACGGCCGAGGCCGGGTCGTCGCTGGTGTAGGCGAGGACTTTGAAGCCGTCAGCGACGAGCTCTCGCGTCGCTTCGATGGTGCCGACGGGGTCGGGGAGGAGGGTCTTCTTGTCGTGCAGCACCTCGACCTTGACCCAGCCCGCACCGGGGTTGTTGAGCTGCTCGAGGATCTCGCGCCCCAGGCGGGCGACGCGGACCGCGTCCTCGGCGCTGAAGCAGCCGGCGGTGTTGGGCAGGATGGTGTAGCGGTCGGTGTCGATGAACTCCAGGAGGCTGCGGCCTTCCTTGTTGATCAGGCGCTCCCGGCGCACCGCCACCGTGACGACCTCGGCGCCGGAGGCGTCGAGGGCTCTTTGCATGGTTTCGTAGGACTCGTACTTGCCGGTACCGACGATCAGGCGGCTGTTCCAGGTCCGCCCGGCGAGGGCGAGGGGATCGAGGCCGGGCTCGGCGGCGGGCGGTGTGGAGGTCTTGGCGGAGGTCATGGATGAGGATAGGGGCCGGTCCGGTCGGCCGGCCTTCGGCTCACCCCCCGCCGACGAGGGTGACCAGCTCGACCGTGTCGCCCTCGGCGAGCTCTCTGGAGGGGTGGTCGCGTTTGGGGACGAGGGCCTTGTTGACCTCTGCGGCGCAGGGCTGGCCGGCGAGGCCGAGGCGTTCGATCAGGGCGGCGACGGTGGTCCCGGGCTCGACCTCTTGCGGCTCGCCGTTGACGGTGATGCGGATCTGTTGCATGGCTGGTGCTCACTCGTGCCGGGACAGGAGCATCCCTTGGCGGCTTTAGAACGAAAAATCCTGTGCCCGCTGAAAGAACTTCCCGCCCCGCCCCAAAGAGCGAGATTGGACCTATCCCGCCCGCGGGCCCTGGGGGACCATATGCGACTGAACAGAGCACGGAACCCGCTCATGAACAAGCTGCTGACGCCGATCCTCGTTGTCTCGCTGGGACTCTGCGCCTCGCTGATGGGCGGGTGCGACCGGGGGGACAACTTCACCTGGAGCCAGGAGACGCCCGACGATGTGGTCGAGTCGGCCCGGAAGATGGTCGTCGAGGGCCGGGCGGATCTGCTCAGCGAGCTGATCTGGGCGGAGGACGAAAGCCAGCGCGAGCTGCTGACGGGGATCGGCAGCGTGATGCGGAGCCTGCAGCTGCTCTCCGAGGCCGTCGCGAGGCAGTACCCGGTCGAGATCGCCACGATCCGCGAGGAGGCCGAAAAGGCCCGGGCCGCGGGTGAGACCTCGGACCTGGCGATGCGGCTGATGTCGGGCCAGCGGCGCCAGCGCGGGGGCACGCCCTCCCGCTTTGCCCGGAGCGACGACCCTGTGAACGACCTGACCCAGGCGCTCTTGACCGATCCCTACGGGTGGGTGAGCCGCAGCACCGAGCGGGTCTCGACGCAGCCCTACAGCCAGCGGGGCGTGCGCGTGCTCTTGGACAACAAGCCGATGTTCGGCTTCATGACGCTGACGATGGAGCGCATGGAAGACGACAAGTGGTACATCAGCCTGCCGACCTTCCTGCCCCCGGTTCGCAATGCGCTGCCCCGCGACGAGCAGGAACAGGAGGTGCTGCTGGCGGTGCTGGCGGTCTTCCGCAACGCGATGGATGATCTTCGCCGTGATGTCGAGTCGGGTCGGGTGCGCAACCTCGACCACGCCGCGGAGGAACTGGGCAAGAAGGTCGCTCTCCCTGCGATCCTGGCGTACACGGCGTACATGCAGGTGATCCGCCAGCGTGGGCGCGAGGGTTCGCCCTAACGCGGTTGGCCCAGTTCAGCGACGCCGGAGCTCGACGGACTGTTCATCGCCGCTCCGCGTGTTGCGGAGGATGATGCGTCGTCCGGGCTGGTCGATCTCGACGAGCCTCCAGCCCCGGACGGGCTCCTCGCCGATGATCGTGGGCCTGCCGTTGATGATCGCGACCGGGCGCCTGCCGCCCATGATGCCCCCAAGCTCGACCGCGACGCGCTCCTGGGCTTGGCGTTCGGGCTCCGGCTCGGGCGTGACGGGTTCGACCGGCTCGGGCTCGGGCAGCTTGATGCCGATGCGGGAGGCCATCGAACGGATCGAGTCGAGCGACTGTTCGAGCATCGGGCTCTGGACCATGACGGGGTCGCCCACCGACGAGGCTGCGTCGCGGGCGAGGCGCTGCTGCTCGCTGGGGTTCTGGGCCCTGCCGGCGCTGACCGGCCCGCGTGTGGTGTAGCTCTGCGATGCGCCCGCCGAGCTAGGGGACGGCTTGGAGGGCAGAAGGATGAGCACCACCGACGCGATCGCCGGCGTGAGCACGCAGATGCCCAGCAGCGGCCCCGGGATGCGCACGCGTGACTTCATGGCGAACCTCCTGCGTCGCGGGCCTGCCCATCCGGGCCGCCGACATGTCTTGATTCCAGCGTGGCCCTGACCGTTCCGCCGCCCTCAGCGGGGGCGATCTCGACACGGTCCACCACCGAGGCGCCCATGCGCTGCTCGATCTCGCGGATGAAGCCGATCACCTGGTCGTACCCGCCCTCGAAGACGGCGCGGCGTTCGACGACCTGGCCTCCACCCGAATCCGTCGTCTCGGCGATGCGGACGCCCGCCCGCTCCGCGCCGGCTCTGAAGCCGCTTTCGGAGCGGTCGGCCAGCGCGCCGCGGAGGCGGTCGTGCTCTCTCTGGGCGTCGGAGACGAGCCGGCCCGGTTGCTGCCCGGAGTTGTCTTCATCGAGTAGCCTGGCGATGCGGTCGCGCTGCGTCTGGAACTCGGCGCGGACGGCTTCGAGCCGCTCGGCGGCGGGGCGGGCGAGCACCATCCACGCGACACCCCCGGCCACGATCGCGACGCAGAGGTCGATCGCCATCCGCTTTGGAAAGACTGGTCGCTTCACCGGTCCCCCTCCGCCATCGCGAGGCTGCCGAGTGTTTTCAGTCGCAGGCGCATGGAGAAACGGACCACGCCGTCGTCGCCCGGCGCATCGAGTTCGAGTTCGGCCGAAGCGATCAGCGGGCTCAGCCCTGCGTTGAGCCCCTCGACCAGACCCGCGATGCCGAGTCGGCCGCGATCGATGTGGACGAGCACCCCCTCGGCGATCGCCTCGCCGGCGGTGTCGCCCGAGCGGATGGAGGTGAACCTCGCGGCGCCGGGCGTGCGTTTGCCGAGCTCCTGGAGCAAGCCCGCCCACGAGACGCGACCGGCCGTCTGCTCGTCGAGCAGCTTGCGCACCTCGACGATCTCTGCGGTGAGCTCGGCTGCCCTGTCGAGCATCGCGGATCGGTGCTCCAGGCGGGCGAGTTCGGGCGAGAGGTCGTGCAGCTGCGTCGCGTAGGCGAGCGATTGTGTGTCGAGTTGGTGGGCGTAGACGGCGCTGAAGCCGGCCGCGACGCATGCCCCGGCGAAACAGGCGACGCGCGCCTGACGGAGCTGTCGCCGCGACTCCTGCGAGGCGGTGAGGAGCCCGAGGTCCCGGTGCAGCTTCGACGCGGTCGCGAGTGTCGATCCCTCGCCCCCGGGTTCGGCCGGATCGAAGGCGACCGCCTCGGGCACGACCTCGACCTCCGATCCCTTCGGAAGAGACAGGTACTCGGCCAGGCCCGCCAAAGCGGCGCCGGACCCGTCGAGGAGGACGGGCATCGGCCCGGGCTCCCCGGAGGCCTCAAGCACTCGGGAGACCAGCTCGGCGTAGCGGGTAGCGATCGGCTCGGCGAGGCGTCTGGCCGGTCGGCCGATGCGGTCGCCGAGATCGGCGATCGCCGACGCGGCGCCGGGCGCCCCGCACTCGAACAGGTGCGCCCGGAGCTGGTTTCTGAGCATCGGACGGTCGGCGGGGCGGGTGTTCTGGGGGACCATCGCGTCGACGAGGTCGTGCCATCCGAAGGGAGCCGTGTCGCCCGAGAGCACCACCCCGCCCTTGGCGATCGCGAAGGCGGTCTCGAACTCGTCGAGGAAGGCGACGCCGACGGGGGCGTCGGCCTCGCGAGAGAGCGTCGAGGCCCGTGTGCTGGCCTGGCGCAGCGCCAGGGCCCGAACCCCGACGACCCCGACGCACCTGCAGTTGCAGGCGTTGAGGAACTCGACGATCTCGGCGAGGCGGGACTCGGCGTCGGCGAAGACGAGGCTCGCGCGGCCGGACGCCCCGGCCCTGCCGACGGCCCGGACACCCGCCGCGTCTGTCAGGTAGTCCAGCCCGTGTTCGGTCATGAACGGCTCGGCGAGCGTTGAAAAGGCGGTCTGGTCGCTGGTGACGATCTCGGCGGGCGCCTGCTGATGGTGCAGGAGGATCGCCGGACGCCTGCGGGCCCTGCCCAGTCGCCCGAGGGCCTCAGAGAGCGGCTCGGCTAGAGGCGCCAGTCCTTGATCCCAAGCCGCCTTGGCGAGGTCGTCAGGCAGATCGGCCGAGTCGGAGCGCAGCATCCTCCCGCCGGCGGCGATGCCGACGCGGAGGCACGAGGGCCCGATCTGAATGGCGACATGGCTCGCGTTCCGCCAGAGCATGGGCAGCGGGCTCCCTGGGTGGCCTGAAACCTGTGCGGCCTGAAAGAAGGGTCCGCTGCGGCGCATCGGCCGGAGCGGTCGCGGGCTTTGGGCCGGGGTCGGACGAGGGCGGTTTCCGGACCTTCGGGGCCGGGAGTGCTCCGGCTGGGGATGATGCGCAAGGAAAAGGTGTTGTCTGAGGTGGGGCCGGATCTATACTTGTTCCCGGGCGTGGATCGGCGTCCGGGGGTTGTTATTGCCTGCGGAAAGGCCGCGGGCTCGCCAGAGCAGATTGCGGGCGTGCGGGCTTTGGGCCCGGCGCCGAACCGAAGCGCCCTAGAGCGCGGGTCGTTCCATCGATGGATCCGATCCCGTCCCGTGCCGGTGTCGCTGCCAGCGGAAAGAGACCAGTCAGATGGCCGAGTCACTCGTCAAGGACCTGATCGAATCGGGTATTCACTTCGGCCAGCGCGCCAGCAACTGGTCGCCGAAGATGAAGCCGTTCATCTACGGCAAGCGCAACGGCATCCACATCATCGACATCAAGGAGACGGTCAAGGGCCTTCTCCTGGCGAAGAAGTTCGTCGCCAAGACCGTCGGCGACGGGAAGGATGTCTGTTTCGTCGGGACCAAGCGTCAGGCGAAGAATGTGATCGAAGAGCATGTGCCGGGCGTGAAGATGCACTATGTCACCGAGCGTTGGCTGGGCGGCACGCTGACGAACTTCCGCACGATCCGCAGCCGCCTGAAGCGTCTTGAAGAGCTCGAGCACATCGAGACCGAAACCAACTTCGCCGGCTACTCCAAGAAGATGGAAAGCCAGCTCCGGCGCGAGCTGCGGAAGATCAAGCGGAACCTCGACGGCATCCGCGGGATGGACAAGCTGCCCGGCGTGATGGTGGTGATCGATGTCCGGCGTGAGATGACGGCATTGAACGAGGCCCGCAAGCTCGGCATCCCGACGGTCTGCCTGATCGACACCGACGGCGACCCGGACATGGCCGACATCGCCATCCCCGGCAACGACGACTCGATGCGTTCGATCGATGTGATCGTGCGTGAGCTGTGCAAGTCGATCGCCGAGGGCCGCCAGCAGCGGACGGAGCGCTCGGGCGGGGAGCCCGAGCAGGACGCCGAGGGCGATGACGGGCGTCCCCGTCGCAGCCGCCGGGCCCAGTACCGCGCCGACGACGCGACCCAGGCCGCCGAGGGCGAGACGCCCGAGGGCGACGCCCCCGCGGCGACCAAGACGCCGATCGGCAACCGCGCAGAGTGATTTCGGCGCCTCTTGGCGTCTTTTCAGAGACCACGAACTATCCGAATGAACCCCGGCGTAGGGGGCGACGCCTCCGCCGCCCGACCCGAGCAGGGAGATGCGACCGATGGCCGAGATCAGCGCCAAGGATGTGATGAAGCTCCGCAACGAGACGGGGCTGCCGATGATGGCCTGCAAGAAAGCGCTCGGCGAGACCGAAGGCGACTTTGAAGCGGCCAAGGACCTGCTCCGCAAGCAGCTCAAGGGCAAGATGGACACCCGCACCGACCGCGCCGCCGGCGAGGGCCGGATCGCCATCGCCATCGACGGCTCCAAGGCCGCGATCGTCGAGCTGCGTGCCGAGACCGACTTCACCGCCAAGAACGAGAAGTTCGTCGCGGCGGCCGAGAAGGCGGCGCAGGTCGCCCTGAGCGCCGAGCCCGGCCCGGTGAACCCGACCGAGGAGATCACCTCGGCGGTCGACGATGTGCGCATCTCGACCGGCGAGAACGCCTCTTACTCGCGGGGGCTGAAGCTCGAGGGAGGCTCGTTCGGCCAGTATGTGCACCACGACGGCAAGACCGGCGTGTTGATCCAGGTCGAGGGTCAGGCCGATCCTGAGACGCTGCGTCAGGTGTGCATGCACATCACCGCGGCGGTCCCGCGTCCGATGGGCGTGACCTCCGACGACATCCCCAGCGAGATCGTCGAGAAGGAGCGCAAGTTCCGGATCGAGCAGGCGATGGAGAGCGGCAAGCCCAAGGAGATCGCCGAGAAGATGGTCGAGGGCGGGATGCGCAAGTTCTTCGCCGAGGTCGCCCTGCTCGAGCAGGACTATGTGATCGACCCGAGCAAGAAGATCAAGGATGTGCTGGGCGGCGCGGAGGTCAAGAGCTTCGTCCGCTGGGCGGTCGGCGAAGAGGGCTGAGGCCCCCACCACCATCAGACTCTCACAAGGCCGGGCCCAGCCCGGCCTTTTTCATTGCCCCAACGGGGCCGGTTCCGACTCTGAACGCTGCGCGAGGCTCTGTCCGGCGGCGGCCGGCGCGCGACCACCTGCGGGCTGAATCGGGCTGCATGAGCCTCCGCCGGACTATCCTCAGCGGCAATGTTGGGCGGGCTTGACCAGATCGTATCGACGGCGATCGCCTTCGCCGCGTTCGGCGGGCTGATCGCATTGAGCGTCGTCCTCGCGCGGCCGGCCGACCGCATCGGCATGCCCGTGGTGCTGGTTCTGCTCGGGCTGGGCATGCTCGCGGGCTCGGAGGGGCTTGGCATCCCGTTCGATGATTACGAGCTCGCGTCGCAACTTGGGACGCTGGCTCTAGTGTTCATCCTGCTCGACGGCGGTCTGAACACGCGCCGATCGATGCTCAAAGCCGGCGCTGCGCCCGCCTCTGTGCTCGCGACGCTCGGGGTCGTCGGCACCGCCGCGATGACCGCTCTGGCCGCGCGGCTTTTCGGCCTCTCCTGGCCCGAGGCGATCATGATCGGCGCCGTCGTGTCATCGACCGACGCCGCGGCGGTCTTCGCAGTGCTGCGAGGCAGCGGCATCCACCTCAAGCAACGTGTCAAGGCGACACTGGAACTCGAGTCCTGCGTCAACGACCCGATGGCGGTCATCCTGACCACGGCGGCGATCGCCTGGTTCACCAACCAGAGCGCCAGCGTGCCCGTGCTGCTCGCGATCGTGCCGATGCAGCTCGCGATCGGCGCCGCTGTCGGCGCGTTGATCGGCTACCTGACCGCGCGTGGGTTACGGCGCGTCCGCCTCACGGTCACAGGCCTCTACCCTGCTCTGACAATCGCCGCGGGACTTGTGGCCTACGGGGCCGCGACACTCGTGCACGGGAGCGGGTTCCTCGCGGTCTTTGTCGCCGGGTTCGTGCTCGGCAACAGCCAGATCCCGTACCGCGGCGTGTTTCTCCGCGTGCACGACGCCTTGGCGTGGCTGAGCCAGATCTCGATGTTCCTGATGCTCGGGCTTCTGGTTTTCCCGAGCCAGCTCCTTCCGGTGGCGCTGCAGGGGATGGCGCTGGGTCTTTTCCTGGCGTTTGTGGGCAGGCCGCTGGTGGTCGCGGCGTGCCTTGCGCCGTTCGGCTTCCCCAAGCGTGAGGTCGCGTATGTCGGCTGGGCGGGGCTTCGCGGGGCGGTGCCGATCGTGCTGGCGACCTATCCGCTGATCGCGGGCGTGGACGACGCGGGGCGCGTCTTCAATGTGGTTTTCTTTATCGTCGTGGTCAGCACGATCGTGCCGGGCATGGGTATCCGGCCGCTGGGGCGACGCCTGGGTGTCACGGTCACGCCGCCGTCGGTGCCTTCCGCGGCGCTGGAGATGCACGCGACACGCCTGCTCGACGCCGACCTGATGGTCTTTCACATCAGCGAGTCGCTCGTCGTCAGCGGGGCCAAACTGTCTGAGTTGTATCTGCCGCCCGACGCCGCCGTGACCCTGATCGTCCGTGGCGAGCACCTGATCGCACCGCGCGGCAACGCACGCCTCCAGCCGGGCGATCACGCCTATGTCTTCTGCCAGAGCAAGGACCGCCCGCTGATCGAGCTCCTCTTCGGCAGACCGCAGGTCGAGAACTGAGGCGGGGCGTGCTGGCGGTGGGTTAGTGCGGCGAGGACCGTGCCTGAAGAAGGCCGACCCAAGCGAATTGGTCAGAGCAGCGTCGCGGCCACCGCGGCGATGGCTGCGTAGATCAGCATCGGCACGATGGTGAGGCGGAGGATCGAGGCGACGCCGCCGTGGAGCGCGTCGGGCGCTTCTCCGGGGGTCGGTCTGTCGCGAAGGCCGATGACCGCGGCCACCGCCACGATGTTGTGGATGCAGACCATGTTCCCGAGCGAACCGCCCACGGTCTGGAGCGCCAGCACGCTGGTGATCTCCAGATCGAGCGAGTCGGCGATCGCCGCCTGCACGGGCGCGAAGGTGAGGTTCGAGACGGTGTTGGAGCCGGAGAAGAACGAGCCGAGCGCGCCGAGCAGCGGCGCGAGGTAGATCCACGAGTCTCCGGCGGCGTCGGCCATGGCTCGCCCGATCAGCATGACGGGCGAAGACTCGCCGCCGAGCATCATCAGCTTGACCAGCACCAGCGCGCCGACGAGGGCGATCGCGGGGCGGGCGAGGCGCTTGAGCGTGTCTCTCCACGCCGAGAGGGCCGGTTCGCGCTGGATCCGCAGCGCAGGGATCGCCAGCAGCGAGACCAGGACGAACGGGATCAGGAAGGGCACGAACAGCAGCGGCATCCGCCACGCGACATCGGTGCCGAGAATGTCGCGGAACCCGACGACGATCCCGGGCGTGATCCAGGCGTTGCCGATCGGACCGAGGTCGAGATCAGCCGCCGGACTGTCCGCGGTGAGCAGGGCGCGGAGGCCGAACTGCTCGATCCTCGTCAGCGCGAGAAGAAGGACGACGGCGATGATGGGGCTTGCGGCTCGTATCGTCCCGAAGGGGTGCTCTTGGTTCTCCGAGTCCGGGCGGGCGAACTGCGCTGGCTCAGGGCCAGCCGCCAAGCCGACACCTCGGTAGGCGAGCAGCGCGCCGACGACCGTTCCAGACATCCCGCCGATGATCGAGGGGAACTCGGACGAGTGCATGGCCATGAACGCGTATGGCAGCACGGTGGCCAGCGTGATGAAGAGGATGAAGCCGAGCGAGGCCCGGATCGTTCGCCAGGGGAGCACCACTCGCAGGGCGAGGACAGGGATGACGAGCGCCGCGACGGCGTTGATGAACGCGGCCTTCGTCCCGACGGTGAGCAGTTCTTCCGAGCTGAGCCCGAGCTCACCGAGGCCGAACCAGATCGGCGTGCCGACCGCCCCGAACGAGACGGGCACGCTGTTCATGATCAGGCACATCGCCGCGACGCGGACCGGGGGAAAGCCGAGCCCGACGAGGATGGGAGCGGCAAGGGCGGCGGGCGCGCCGAACCCGCAGAGGCCTTCGATCAGGAACGAGAAGCCCCAGCCGACGAGCATGAGCTGGGCGACGGGGTCCGGGCTGAGGCCTCGGATGCGCACGGTGAGCACGCGCATCGCGCCGGAGGCCTCCATGGTCTTGAACAGGAGCACCGCGCCGAACACGATCCCGATCGGGGTGAGCGCCGAGAGCGCCCCGTCAATGGCCGCGGCGTGGATCCAGCGGCCCGCCGGAGCGAAGCCGGGCGGCGCATCTTCTGGCTTCGAGCCGGCGCGGAACCACAGCAGCTGGAGGAGGTACGCGAGGGCGGCGACCGCCGGGAGCGCGATGTGGGCCGGCAGCGGGAGCCAGCGGCGCGGGCGCGTCGATGTCATCAGAAAGATGAGCAGAGCGAGCGGCAGGATGGCCAGCGCAAGCGACAATGACGGCCCCTGAACTCGGGTGCCGATCGTGGGCCCGGCACCGGGGTGAAGCGTAGCTGAGCGCGGCGGCGTGCCGACCCGGGGGAGAATTCCAGGGCGCACACACCACCGAGGCGGACGCGTCTGGCGGAGGGTTGAGTACAATCGCCGCCAGCCTTGCTCGACGCTTGGCGGCCGTCCCCCGCGGCGACGCGGTCGGGGCCGTTGGTGGATGTGCCGGGGGTCGCCCGGCTCCGTTTCGCTCTGCTCGCTCGCGGCAACGCAAAGGAACACCACACGACGCTCGCGACAGCTGGTGCGCGGGTCTGCGGGATGAGGGCGGACGGGTCGCGCCGCCTTCAAGCCGCCAAACACTCCGAACCCGCGACCGCCCCCGGTCTCCGCTGTCAAAGGACCGCAATTGGACCCGACTGTCCTTACGCAGAACCTGCTATCGCCCCCGATCCTGTTCTTCGCCCTGGGCATGCTGGCGACCTGGGTGCGCTCGGACCTGATGATCCCCCCTGCCGCCGCCAAGGCGCTGTCGATCTATCTGCTTTTGGCGATCGGCTTTCACGGCGGCGCGGAGCTGCACCGAAGCGGGCTGGACGGGACGGTGGTGCTTGTGCTGGGCGTGGCGGCGCTCGCCAGCGCGATTCTGCCGGTCTTGGGGTACTTCGTGCTCCGTTCTCGCCTAGGCCCTGCCGACGCGGCGGGGATCGCGGCGTGTTACGGCTCGGTCAGCGCGGTCACATTCATCACCGCCATCAGCTTCCTGGATCGCGCGGAGATCGCCTACAGCGGGTACATGATCGCCGCGATGGCCTTGATGGAATCACCGGCGATCATCACCGCGATCATCCTCGTGCGCATCGCGCATCGCGACACGGGAACGGCAACGCGCAACGGATCGACATGGCGGACGATGATCCACGAAGCGATGGCCAACGGCGCCATCCTCCTGCTGCTGGGCAGCCTGCTCATCGGCTATCTCAGCGGAGAACAGGGGTGGGAAACCATGAAGCCGCTGGTGAAGGACCCCTTCCAGGCGATCCTCTGCCTGTTCCTGCTCGACATGGGGATCGTCGCGGCACGGCGCATCGTTGACCTGCGCCGGTTCGGCGCGTTCCTGATCGCGTTCTCGCTCGTTGCGCCGCCGGTCCAGGCGGCACTCGGCATCATTGTCGCTGCGATGCTCGGCCTATCGCCGGGCGACGCGCTCCTGCTGGCGGTGCTCTTCGGCAGCGCGAGCTATATCGCTGTGCCCGCCGCGTTGCGCCTGGTTCTGCCCAAGGCGAACCCGAGCCTCTATGTGCCAATGTCGCTCGGCCTGACGTTCCCTCTCAATATCACGATCGGTATCCCCTTGTATTTCGCGATGATCGACTGGTGGTGGACGCCATGACGCTGCGACCGATGAAACGCGTTGAGATCGTCGTCGACACCCTGCACCTCAGCCGGGCGATCGATCGCCTCCGCCAGGCGGGCTGCGACGGCTACACCGTACTCCCGAATGTCGCCGGTTATGGGGATCGAGGCGATCAGCACGCCGATGAGGTCAGCGGCGTGTCCACCAACGCCTACATCCTCATCGCGGCGCCCGCCGATCAGGCAGAGGCCGTCCTCGATGCGATCCGACCGATGCTGCAGTCTTACGGCGGCATCTGCCTGGTCTCTGATTGCTACTGGCTGGAGCACTGACTGTCCGCCAAGCCCGCTCACGCTGAAGCGACCAACTCACTTTGGCGGGGCTTGCGATGTTCCTCGGATTGCCTGCATCAAAGGCCGCGTGCTGACGGCACGGCGCGCACCCGGGACGTCCTCCCCTACCGCATCCGCTAGGCCGGGCCAACGCCCGCGGCAAGGACCGCGGCGCGATCGGCAGGGCATGGATCGAGAATGTCGGCTTCCCCTCGCCGCTGGTCGGCCGCCCCGGCCGCTCACGCCGCGCATCAAACGGCGCTGGTGGACCAATTGGCCCGCACGGCCTTCGCCTTGAGCGCCCTCATCCAGAAGAACCCCGCCAGGCCGAGCGATACAACAAGCCCCGAGATCGCGCCCAGCCCGCTGGGATGGTTCACGGTCCAGGCGATCACGGCGTGCCCGTGGCGCCACGGATGGTGGCGGACCTCGATTCCCGTGCCCGGGGGGTGGTTGTCGACCAGCCGCTTGGCGTCCCATGGCCAGAGCGTCGTGTCCAGCTCGTAGCGGCTGGGGTTCTGCCAGAGCGTGAGGTTGTCGGTCCGGTGCACGCGTCCCCCGGCCTCGTACTCGTAGATGATCGATGGCCCCCGCAGGTGCTGGCCGTAGGGGAAGTAGTGGCTCTCCAGGACGACGCCCTGCACGCTCGACCAGCGGGCGGGCGAGGTCAGGCACCAGAGCGCCCCGCCGATCGCCAGTGCGATGAGCAGACAGACCGCCGCGGCGCCGGCCTGTTTCTCGTAGCAGTGCGAACCCTCGGCCTGCGCGCGATCGAGTGCGATCTCGGCGTGCCAGTGGTCGCGAGTCTGTCCATCGCCGGCGTGGTCCATGCCCGATTAATCGGTCAAACAGCGACCCGGCTCCGGCCGTGCGAGTCCGTCAGCGCCCCAGCTTCGGCGTCGCCGAGGATTGCCCGTTTCTGGCCCCGGCAGGGATTTTCTTGTGCTTGCAAGGCGCATGGACCAAAGAAACGATCGTTCTCTACGGATCTTGACTGAGAAACGATCGCATCGTAGCATGAACTCTTCGGAAAACACCGTTTCCCAGCTATGCCCCGTGAGACCGGCACATACCGAACGACCACCACTCTCGGCGAGGCCGTCCGGGCATTCGTGCCGCACCCGCTCCCGCCGGCGGACCCGCCGCTGGCAATCGAAGGCGCGCTCGCCGAGCGGCACGCCGCGGCCGTCAATGCCCTCGGTCTTCTCCGCGTGGCCGGGGCGATGATCCCCGACCCAAGCTGGTTCCTCTACGGCTTCGTCCGCAAGGAGGCCGTGCTGTCGTCGCAGATCGAGGGCGCCCAGGCGACGCTCCGGGATGTCGCGACCTTCGAGGCCACCAACCGCACCGACCGCCCCGACGATGTCGAGGAGGTCTGCAACTACGTGGATGCTCTCAACCACGCGCGTGCCGCCATCGCCGATCCCCAAGGGCTGCCGCTGAGCATGCGGCTCTTGTGCGAGGCGCATCGCATCCTGATGCGGGGCGTCCGCGGCGAGAACAAGCTCCCGGGCGAGATCCGCCGCAGCCAGAACTGGATCGGCGGGAGCCGCCCCGGCAACGCCCGCTTCGTCCCGCCGCCCCACCAGGAGGTTATGCCTGCGCTCGCCGCCCTCGAGAAGTGGATCCACTCGGACGACCCGCTGCCACCTCTCGTCAAGGCCGGGCTGGCGCATGTGCAATTCAAAACGATCCACCCGTTCCTCGACGGCAACGGCCGCATCGGTCGCATGCTCATCACGCTGCTCGTCGAGCACTGGGGCCTGCTCGATCAGCCCCTGCTGTACCTGAGCGTGGCGATCAAACGCCGCCAGCCCGAGTACTACGCCCGGCTCGCCG
>SLFH01000250.1 GCA_007124345.1 Phycisphaerales bacterium
CCGGTCGAGACGCACGGGATCCGGTTCCGGCTGCAGCTCGAGGCCTTCGCCCGGGCCGCGACGGGCGGGGTTGCGGGGGGGCTGGCGAGCTTCGCGGACGGGGTTCATGCGGCGGAAGTGGTTGACGGGGCCGGCGGATCCAGTAATCTTCTATAAGTATCCCGGCGTGACCTCCAGCCCCGCGTAGGCATCGGGGCCCGGGCCGTCCGGGCGATCGGTATCTGTACGCTTCGGGCACAGCCCGACGGAGGCCGCCATGACGCAGACCGCCAATCAGCACGAACAGGCGATCCACGCTTCGGGGACGGGGGTAGCGGTGGGAATCGAGCGTGTGCCCGTGGTGGTGCACACCTCGTCGGGGGCGGCCAGCCGCGCCGTCGCCAGAGAGATCGCCGACCTGATCCGCCAGAAGGCGGCCAAGGGCGAGCGGGCGGTTCTCGGGCTGGCGACCGGCTCGACCCCCCAGGGCGTTTACGAAGAACTCGTGCGCCTGCACCGCGAGGAGGGGCTGAGCTTCGCCAATGTGGTGAGCTTCAACCTCGACGAGTACTGGCCGATGTCGCCCGACGGGCTGCAGAGCTACCGGCGCTTCATGCGCGAGTACCTCTTCGATCATGTCGACATCGACCCCGCCAACGCGCATGTGCCCGACGGGACGCTCGATCGGTCCGAGGTCGCGTCGTACTGCGCCGAGTACGAGCGGAGGATCCGCGAGGCGGGGGGGATCGACCTACAGATCCTGGGCGTGGGGCGCACGGGGCACATCGGCTTCAACGAGCCGGGGTCGAGCAAGGAAAGCCGCACGCGCCTGATCACGCTCGACAAGGTCACGCGGATGGACGCGGCGAGCGACTTCTTCGGCGAGTGGAATGTCCCGCGCCAGGCGATCACCATGGGCGTCGGCACGATCCTCGACGCCCGGCGCGTGATCCTGATCGCCTTCGGCGAGCACAAGGCTCCGATCGTGCGTCGTGCGGTCGAGGGTGAGATCACCGGTTCTGTCGCCGCTTCGTTCCTCCAGGAGCACGCCGACGCGAGGTTCGTGCTCGACCCCGCCGCGGGCGCCGAGCTGACACGGATCAAGACGCCCTGGCTGCTCGGGCCGATCGCCGACGCGGGGCTGCGGTGGGACCCCGCTCTCACCAAGCGGGCGGCGATGTGGCTCGCCGAGACCGTCGAGAAGCCGATCCTCAAACTGACCGACGAGGACTACAACGAGCACGGCCTGCAGGAGTTGCTCTCAGAGCGCGGCGGCGCCTACGGCATCAACATCGATGTCTTCAAGAGCCTCGGCAAGACCATCACCGGCTGGCCCGGGGGCAAGCCGGGCAGGCCGAAGTTTGTCGCCGGCAAGGGCGTCGACGACAGCAACGGGGAGGACATCTTCCCCAAGCGCGTGGTCGTCTTTAGCCCGCACCCCGACGACGATGTGATCTCGATGGGCGGCACCTTCATCCGCCTGTGCGACCAGGGGCACGAGGTGCATGTCGCCTACCAGACCTCGGGCAACATCGCCGTCTTCGACGACGAGGCCGAGCGTCACGCCGACTTCGTGCAGGAGTTCTGCTCGGCCCTGGGCTTCGGTCAGGAGGACGCGCACAAGATCGCCGGCGATGTCCGGTCGTTCATCCGCCAGAAGAGCCCGGGCGAGGTCGACAGCCCCGAGCTGCAGCAGATCAAGACGATGATCCGCAGGACCGAGGCGCGGGCCGCGGCCAAGTACTCGGGGGTCGATCCCTCGCGCATCCACTTCCTCGACATGCCCTTCTACGAGACGGGGCGTGTCAAGAAGAAGCCGCTGGGCGAAGAGGATGTCCGGATCGTGATGGACCTGTTGCGTGAGGTGAAGCCCCACCAGGTCTACTGCGCCGGCGACCTATCCGACCCGCACGGGACGCACCGCGTCTGCCTGGCGGCGATCACTACGGCGTTGCACCGCCTCAAGGACGAGGCGTGGATGAAGGACTGCGTGGTCTGGCTGTACCGCGGGGCGTGGCAGGAGTGGGCGCCCCACGAGATCGAGATGGCCGTGCCCCTGAGCCCCGAGGAGGTCGAGCGCAAGCGGATCGCGATCTTCAAGCACGAGAGCCAGAAGGACAAGGCGCTCTTCCCCGGCCCCAACGACCCGCGCGAGTTCTGGGAGCGGGCCGAGGACCGCAACCGGCACACCGCCGAGCAGTTCGACCGCCTCGGCCTGCCCGAGTACCAGGCGATCGAGGGGTTCGTCCAGTGGCGTCCGAGCGCCGAGGACGGGGCGTTGGTCGAGCTCAAGTGACGGTGGAGCTCAAGAAAAGAGCGCTAGGGTGTAGGGTTCGGGGCGCGGGGGAGCGGGTCGCAAGGCGGAGGTGGAGATGAACGGGCGTCTGGGTGTGTGTTCTTGGTCGCTGCAGCCCGCCTCGTCGGCGGACCTGGCCTGGAAGGTCTCGAAGGTCGGCGTGCAGTGGGTGCAGCTCGCGCTGGATCCGATCAGCCACGGCGACTGGGACGAGGACGAGACCGCCGGCGCTCTGAAGGAGGCCAAGATCGGCATTGTCTCGGGCATGATCGGCTTCCCGGGCGAGGACTACTCGACGCTCGAAACGATCCGCCAGACCGGCGGCGTCCGCCCCGACGCGGACTGGGAGCAGAACCTCAAGCGCGTGCGCACGAACGCGGCGCTCGCCGAGAGGCTGGGGCTCAATCTGGTGACGCTGCACGCGGGGTTCCTGCCGCACGAGAAAGATGATCCTGAGCGACCCAAGATGCTCGACCGCCTCCGCGCCGTCGCCGACGCGTTCGCCGACCACGGCGTCGCCATCGGTCTGGAGACCGGGCAAGAGTCGGCGACCACCCTGCTGGAAGTTTTGCGCGAGCTGGAGCGTCCGAGCGTCGGCGTGAACTTCGACCCCGCGAACATGGCGCTTTACGCGATGGGCGACCCGGTCGAGGCGCTGCGTTTGCTCTTGGACAGAGTCGTGCAGGTGCACATCAAGGACGCGAGGCCGACGCGGGCGCCGGGCGAGTGGGGGACGGAGGTCCCCGTCGGCGAGGGTGTGGTCGACTGGGAGGCGTTCTTCCATGTGCTTCGCTCGCACGGGCGCGGCATCGACATGCTGATCGAGCGCGAGGCGGGGGACGACCGCGTCGACGACGCGATCACCGCCCGCGAACTGGTCGAGAAGCACATGCCGGGGCTCGGCGATGGCTAAACCGATCGGCGTCGGCGTCGTCGGCCTGGGGTTCATGGGTCGGACGCATCTGAACGCGTACAACAGCGCGGCCGAGTCTGGCCTGCCCTGCCGCGTCGTGGCGGTCTGTTCGAGCGACCCTGCGCAGCTCGATCCAACGCGCAAGGCGGGGGGCAACATCGACTCGGGCGCCGAGGGCCCGCTCTTCGATCCCGAACAGGTCGCCTGCTACACCGATTACGGCGCGATGCTCGCCGACGATCGCGTCGGGCTGGTCAGTGTCTGCACGCCGACGCCGACGCATGTCGACCTGGCGATCCGGGCGCTGGAGGCCGGCAAGCATGTGCTGGTTGAGAAGCCGGTGGCGGTGAGCCTCGCCGAGGTCGAGCGGCTGGAAAAGGCCGCCGCCGAAGCGGGCACGCTCTGCGTCCCGGCGATGTGCGTGCGTGCGTGGCCCGCGTGGGCGTGGCTGAAGGCGAGGGTCGAAGACGGGTCACTGGGCGAGTTGCGGTCGCTCTCGATCCGGCGGCTGGGCACGCGGCCGGGGTGGTCGTCGTTCTACGCCGATCCGGGCTCCAGCGGCGGGGGACTGGTCGACCTGCACATCCACGACACAGACTTTGTCTGCTGGCTGCTGGGGATACCGTCGTCGGTCTCGTCGGCGGGGACGATCGACCATGTGACGACGCAGTACCGCTACGAGGGCGGCCCCGCGCATGTCGTCGCCGAGGGCGCGTGGGACCACCACGAGGGTTTTCCGTTCGTGATGCGGTACACGGCGGTCTTTGACGAAGCGACGGCGGACTGCCAGCTCGGGCGCGATCCGGAGCTTTGTCTCTATCGCGCGGGCGAGACCGAGGCGGTCGAGCTCGAACCGATCACCGGCTGGGACGGGCAGATCCGCAGACTCATCGGGGCGATCGCAGAGGGCGGGGACCCACCCGCGACCATGGGCGAGGCGGCGGCGGTCATGCGCGTGATCGAAGCAGAGAAACAGAGCCTCGCCGAAGGCGGCGCGGTTCGAGTTTGACGGAAGAGATCCGCGGCTCGGCGAGCCGCGCCACCAGAGAGAGCAACCCCGGCGACCCGCCGGCCCGAAGGAGTGCGTA
>SLFH01000319.1 GCA_007124345.1 Phycisphaerales bacterium
CCCGCGTCGATCGTCTTGAGCGATTCCTCGATCGCCCGCAGCGCCTCGCCCAGCCTCCCCGCCGCGGCCGACGCGATCGCGGGAATCCCCGCCCGCCGGGCCTCCCCCTCGTGGCTCAGCCCCGTCCCCGGGACGCCCTCCGGGTCCCGCCACGCCGCGAGCATCGCCGGGTCGATCCCAGCGCCTCCCACCGCCCCCCGCAGATCGTGCCGCAGCGACTTGAACCCAGACGCGACCTCCCCGTCCCCGAGCACGAAGCGAGCCAGGTCCTCCAGCACCCGCGCCGCCTCGCAAGCGCGGTTCGCGTTGGCGTCGATCATCCGGACGATCGGGTGCAAGACTCGCCTCCGTTCGGGGAGTGTCGACGGGCGGGATGAAACGCGGCCGACGAAGCCCACTCCAATCGCCGTTTAGATCCTCAAAGACCTCCGGCGCTCATGGCCCGCGCCTGCCCGATACGGCATGACAGCGGCTCGCCGGCTTTTGGTATCGCGTCACCACGCCCGCCCAGCACATATCTGACGACCCAGCGCTGCTCAGTCATCGGACGAACGGATCTCATCACCCAACAGCGGAGTCAAGCCTTCCAGATACTTCCGACCGTGCTCGCGGATGCGCTCGGCATCGCCTTGTTCAGACGCCAAGTGCACCTCCTCCAAGTGGTCCGCGATCATCTCCAGATCGGTCTGCAGGCGACCGACGGCGTTTTCCAGGGTGTAGGACCACCTGTGGATGTCGGCCAGATCCCGGTTGCTGATCTCGTCTTGCTCGAGCACGGCCCGGAGCTTCTGGTTGTACTCACGGAGATTGGCGATCGCCGCCGCCCAATCCTCCGACGCTTCACCCTTGAAGTGACCGACGCGATCGTGATCTTGCCGGGGCGTCTCCGGCGTTGCGCCGGCCCCGCTGCTGCCGGAGCGTTCGTCGCAGCCGACCAAGACCGTCAGCAGCATGAGACAAAGCAGGTAGCGCATTAATTGGTCCTTCCGATGATCTGAACATCGCCGCTGCGAGACCTGCAAGAGCGTCCGATGCCGGCTGCGCCGATGTATCCCACGGGATCGTCCCGAACGGTACGGCTCATGATGGTACCCGCTTCCGCACCGATCAAGCGTAGAAACGGAGCCCGGCCACCGGACAAGACGACGAGCCTTATCCAGCGTCCCGAGGCCTCGCAAGCGCCGAACAAACAATCCGTCAAACAGGACCTAGAGTTGCGATGGCAGCGGCCCCAAAGCAGATCCCAGCAGACACATGAGCAGCCCCTACGACCTCGCCCCCGAACCCACGCCGCCGGACCTCCCCGGCGCCGTCGTGCTGCGCAAGGAGCTCGACGAAGTCGTCGACGCCCTCACCGCCGATCTCCTGGTCCACGCCCTGGGCTGCGTCAGGGCCTTCGGCGACTTCCACATGGCCCTCACCGGCGGCCCCGCCACCTCCGTCGTCTACCGCCGCCTCATGTACGACCCGCCCATGCGTGCCTTCCCCTGGAAGCGGACGCACATCTGGCTCGTCGCCGACCGCCACCTCGACCCGACCGACCCCGCCAGCGCCTACCGCGATGTCCGCGACTGGCTGCTGGACCACTCCGACATCCCGCCCGAGCAGATGCACCCCGTCCCCTGCGACTCGCCCGAGCCCGCCCGTGCCTACGAGGCCATGCTCCAGGAGACACTCGCCTGGCGCGAGAAAGGGCAGGACCGCCTCGACTATGTCCTCCTCGCACCGCGCCTGAGCGATCACCCGACCCACCCCCTCCCCGGTGAGAGCGACAACGACCCACTCATCACCATCGACGGCGATGTCGTCGGCATGACCCGCCGCCTCGTCAACGCCTCACGATTCATCGCCGTCCTCGCCACAGGCGAGCGCTCACGCGACGCCGTCTCTCTCGCGGCCGACGAATCCGACCACCCCATGAGCCTCGGCGCAGTACGCCCCATCGGCGGCGAGCTCCGCTGGTACCTCGACTTCGCTGCCTGCGGCGTGGAGTAACCCTTGCCGCAAGTCTCACAGAACCCACGCGTCACCTTCGCCATCCGCCACGAAGACGAACACCTGGTCGTCGTCGAAAAGCCCTCGGGCCGCGTCACACAGCCCGGCGTCGGCCACCAGCACGACACGCTGCTTAACGGCCTGTACGCCAAGTACGAGCGACGCCTCAGCCAGCTCGGCGAGAAACGCGACCACGGGCTCGTCCACCGCCTCGACCGTGAGACCAGCGGCCTCCTCGCCATCGCCCTCTCGCGCCCGGCGTACGACGGCCTCCGCGCCGCCTTCGAGGCCCGCACCGTCCGCAAGTTCTACTGGGCCGTCGTCAAAAAGGCGCCCACCGAGCCCAAGGGCGTCATCCGCCTGCCCATCGAAGAGAGCGTCCGGCGCAAGGACCGCTACACCTCCGTCAAGCGCGCAAAAATCAGTAGCGAAGGCAAACCCGCGCTGACCGCCTACCGCCTGCTCGCCGAATCGCCCTACGCCGCGATGATCGAGGCCCGCCCGATCACCGGGCGCATGCACCAGATCCGCGTGCACATGAACGCGATCAACGCGCCGGTCCTCGGCGACGATCTCTACGCCCCGGCCACGCTCCAGAACTCCGCGCCCCGCCTCGCCCTGCACGCCCACCGAATCGCCTTCGAGCACCCCGTCACCGGCGAACAGATCGATGTCCGCTCGCCCTGGCCGCGCGACCTGCGATCCTTGCTGCGCAAGCTCTCGCTCCCACGTCCGGACCTGCCCGGCGAGCAGAGCGGTCAGCCGCGCGACGAAGACGATTCAACCGATGCGGGCGATGAACTCCGAGGCGATCCCATCGGCGAACAAGACACCGGCCTCGGTGAGTGACCACCGCCCGCGTTCGTTGTTCAAATACCCCACCCGCTTCCAGCGCTCCGCCTCGCGCTCGATCCGCTCGCCCAGCCCGGGCTCGACCGACTCCGCCCGACCGAGCACCGCCCCGGCATCCAGCCCCTCGCGCAGGCGCAGACCGGTCATGACGACCTCCGCGAGCGCACGGCGCGCATCGGGCCCCTCGTGCTCGACCAGCGGCGAAAGACCGTCCTCCCGATCTTGGAGGTAATCCCCGAGCCTCGCCACGACCTTGTACCGATGCCCTGCGAGGTGCCCGCTCGCCGATGGCCCCGCGGCGATCCACTGGTTCTGTCGCCAGTACGCGAGGTTGTGCGCACACTCGTGCCCGCGCACGGCGTAGTTGCTCACCTCGTACCGCTCCAGCCCGGCGCGAGAAATCATCTCGCCCGTCAGGCGGAACATCTCGACCTCGACCTCTTCGGGCGTCGGCACGAACTCGCCATGCTTCAGGCGCATCGTCATCGCCGTGTTGGGCTCGTAGGTCAGGTTGTACGCCGAAACATGCGTCACGCCGAGCGAGAGCGCCCGCTCCAGATCGCGCCCCCACCCCTCCAGCGTCTGGCCCGGGATCGCGTAGATCAGATCGACCGAGCGTCGGTCGATCCCCGCCGCGCCGGCCAGCTCGACCGCCCGCCCGACATTGTCCGGGTCGTGCCAGCGCTCGAGCACCTTGAGCATCGCCGGGTCGAACGACTGGGCCCCGATCGAGACCCGGTTCACACCGCCCCCCGCCAGCACCCCCATCAGCTCGGGCGTCGCCGTCTCGGGGTTGCACTCGACCGTGAACTCGCCCCGGCCGGCTTTGATCGCGGAAAGGTCGTACGCGTCATCCAGCGTTGCCAGCAGCTCGACCCACAGCACCGGCGCCAGCAGCGTCGGCGTCCCGCCCCCAACGAAAATCGTCTCCAGGGGCAGCCCCCCCGACATCGGGGCGAGCGCCCACAGTTCTCGGACGAGCCTCGCCGTGAACGCCCGCTGCCGGTCGCGGCTGTCCACAATGCTGTAGAAGTCGCAGTAGTGGCACTTGTGGAAACAGAAAGGGATGTGGATGTACAGCGACCTCGCTGGCCCAAACCCGCCCATCGGCCCCGACCTGGCCCCGTCAAGACGCATCGCTTCGCGGACCATCGCGTAGACAGGCCCGGGGTCGATCCGGGCCGGCATCGAAGTTGGGGATTGCCCCAGAATCGGGATGGAGGTATCGTCGGGCACGGATCGGCGTGGGGCTGGTCCATGTGGCGAGCGCGATCCGGGCCCGAGGCTCGGAGAATCGGCGCACCGTCGATGGCCGGAAAGTGACTCGGGCCCGCGTTCATCGCGGCCCGTACCAAAGGATAGTCTCGAGTGCAAGCCGCATTGGTATTC
>SLFH01000328.1 GCA_007124345.1 Phycisphaerales bacterium
GTAATGAAGGTCGGTTCGGAAGGATCGATCAGCGGCTCGGCGAACGCCTCGAAGAGTTCGTTCACCACAAACGCGTCGTCGATCTCCTCACCCTTATCGTTGCTTGTTCGGATATTGCGACGCTTCGCCTCGTCCCGCGCCCGGCCCGTGTCGGCCATGTCGAAACCCAAAGCGCGTCCGAACAACTCTCCGTACGCCGTTCTCTGGAAATCCGTCTCGTAATCGATCGTCAGATCCCCGAACGCCAGCGCCGGCCCGGTCCCGGAGAGCTCGCCAACCCGCCGCGCACAAACACGAACCAGCGACTCGGTCAGCTCCATCACCGTCTCGACATCCCCGAACGCGCAGTACGCTTCGAGCATTGTGAACTCGGGGTTGTGCTGCTTGTCCAAACCCTCGTTGCGGAAGTTTCTGTTGATCTCAAAGACCTTCGAGAGCCCACCCACAAGCAACCGCTTGAGGTACAGCTCCGGCGCGATCCGAAGGTACAGGTCCATGTCCAGGGCGTTCATGTGGGTCGTGAACGGCCTCGCCGCCGCCCCGCCCGCCTGCGCCTGCAGCATCGGCGTCTCGACCTCGGTGTACCCCCGACGAGCCATCTCCGCACGCAGCGCTCCGATGATCTCGCTCCGGAGCTTGAACACACGCACCGTCTCGGGGTTCGACCACATGTCGATGTAACGCTGGCGGTACCGAAGCTCGACGTCCTGCAGACCCGCGTGCTTCTCCGGCGGCGGCACGAGGCACTTCGCCCCCGCCCCCAGCGTCTCGCACCAGACCGTCACCTCGCCAGTCCGCGTCTTCATGAGACGCCCGCCCGCAACGACGATGTCTCCAAGGTCCGTCAGCTTCGCGAGCGAAAAACCTGTCGCGTCGCAGTCCCGCTTGCTCACCGCGATCTGAAGATCCCCCGATTCGTCGCGGAGATTCATCCAGATCAACTTCCCGTTGTCGCGCAGCAGCATGACCCGCCCCGCGACCTTTACGGTCTGGCGCCGGTCGACGAAGCCCTCCGACTTCCCGTTTTTTTGGTGGTCCTCGTCTGCGTCGGCGTCGTACAGCGAGGCCGCCTCGGCCAACGGGACAAGGCCGTCGACCCGGTCGCCGTACGGACGAAGACCGAGCCCGAGGGCCTCGTCACGGTTGGAGCGACGCTGCAGCTCGAGTTCGTGGACAGTCTGGGACGGTTCTGCGGGTGGTTGTTCGCTCACGCGCCGATATTAGCCGCGCTCCCCCACCCGTCCGGACGCCCGTTGTTCGTCGTCGCCGGGTGGTTGCCCAACGGAGCCGAACCCCGGACCGTCGAAACCACATCCGCCAGCGTCGCCTTGCTGCACACATCGACCACGCTCTTGGCCGCGTCGTCGAGCCGGGTGTACAACGCCCCAAGGCTCTGCGAATCCACACCCTCGGCGCTCGGAGGCGTGTCGAATCGGCGGATCGGGCTCACCGCGTTGATCACATCGGCAAACCGGATATCACCCGGCGAGCGGGAAAGACGGTACCCGCCGCCCACCCCACGACGCCCCGTGATCAGGTCTGCCGCAGAGAGCTGCTGGAGCACCTTGGCCAGGTAGTTCGGCGGCACATCGGTCTTCTTCGCCAGTTCCGGCGTCGGCGTCAACGCATCGGGACTCTGCGCAAGGCAGGCCATCGCTCGAAGGGCGTACTCGGTTGTCTGTGACAACATCTGTTGGGATCCTTTGCTGTTCGGCCGGACGGGCTCGATGCACCCCTGCACCCGATGGATCCGACCAACTCCCCCGGTATTCACCCCATGGGGTTCGCGGAAGCAAAGCAGACCGATTCACGCCAAGGGCGTGTGAATGTGCGGGTTGCGCGGATTCTTTTAGAATTTTGCGCAAGCTTAGGGTAAAAACCCACCCTAGAACCGATCAAGATCCTATCGTGGCGTCCAGCCCAGCACGCTCGCGGGCCCCCGCACCGTCCTCGGGCACCGACGACACCAGGTCATCGATGATCGCGTCGGTGGTCACCCCGTCCGCCTCGGCGTTGAAGTTCAGCAGGATCCGGTGGCGGAGCACCGGCCTGGCGACCGCCCGCACATGGTCGAGGGTCACATGGTCCTGCCCGTCGACCGCCGCCCGCGCCTTGGCCGCCAGCACCAGGAACTCGCTCGCTCTGGGTCCGGCGCCCCACCCGATGTACGCCCCCGCCTTCTCCGGGCGGGCCAGACCTGAATCCGCCGGCTCGTTCACCCGCGTCATCCGGACCAGGCGCAGCGCGTAGCGGACCACATGGTCCGCCACCGGCACCTTCCGGACCTCCTTCTGGACCGCGGCGATCTCCGCCGGGCCCAGCACCGCGTTCACGCTCGCCAACTCCCGCTCCACCGATCGACGCACGATCTCCAGCTCCTCGTCCGCTCCGGGGTAGCCGATCTGGATCTGGAACATGAACCGGTCGAGCTGCGCCTCGGGCAGGGGGTAAGTCCCCTCCTGCTCGATCGGGTTCTGCGTCGCCAGCACAAAGAAGGGCGAGGGCAGGTCGTGACGAACACCGCCCACCGTCACATGACGCTCCTGCATCGCCTCCAAAAGCGCCGCCTGCGTCTTCGGCGGCGTCCGGTTGATCTCGTCGGCCAGGATCACATTCGCGAAAATCGGACCTCGCACGAACACAAGCCGACGCTCGCCCGTCGACTTGTCCTCCTGGATCACCTCCGTCCCCGTGATATCGCTCGGCATCAGGTCGGGCGTGAACTGCACGCGGCTGAACTCGAGGCTCAGCGTCCGCGCGATCGTCGAAATCAGCAAGGTCTTCGCCAGCCCCGGCACGCCCACCACCAGCGCATGCCCGCGGCACAGGATCGCCATCAGCATCTGATCGACGACCTCGTCCTGCCCGACGATCACCTTGTGGATCTCGCCCTTCAGGCGGTCGTACACCCCGCGAACATCGGGCGCTGCGTCGGACGCGTGGGTCGTCTGTTCACTCATGGCGGCTCCGTCCGTGTCGTGCCGGGATCGACCCCGGCGGTCTTGCGGCATGGTAAGGCCGACGCCGAAGCAACGACGCCGCACAACCACAGCGCTCCCGCCCCCGCACGCTCACCATCGACCATCGGGGCGTGCCGGAGCACACAGGACGCACAGACAGACCGGAATGAAAAAAGGAGCCGGCCGGGCATGGGGGTTCAGAGATGGCCCGGCCGGCCCTCGGAGTGCGGCGCTGGAGAAGCGCCGCGGGTGGGGGGTCGTTGGTGCGCCCCTCGTGGACTTATGTCTACGGATTTCCCGCCCCCGAGTTGCCCGAAAAGCGCTAGCGATCGGACAACTTTTCAAGAAGGCGGTCCAGCTTCCCTTCCAGCCGTTCTACAGAAGCCTCCAGCCGCTCAAGACGCTCGGCCTGCGGCGATGCGCGCAATTCGAACCTCTCGGCAACGCCCGAACCGCCCGGGATCGCCCGCAGACGCTGCAGGTCTTCCCGGCGCAGCTCTCTCAAGCGTTCGGCCGGCACTTCGCGGAGCAACTGCGACGGCAACTCGAACAGCCTGTACTCACCCGTCTCGGGGTCGACAAATCGGAGGCCTTGCAGCTCAGTCTCGGGCCATCCGGACCGTGGGGCTCGCGCCGCGCCGCCGGGAAGCACCATTCGGCGCTCCTGCCCGGTCCGCGGATCCACATAGCGAAGCTCCGAGCGACCCTCGGCGTCCCTCGACACATCGAACCGCACCGACGACAACCGCTCGGCAAGCTCTTCGACTGAACCGATCGCCTCCTGCACATCGCGGCGCATATCAGCCAATGCGTCACGACCGAGGGAACGCTTCAGCATCTCCTCGACTGCCGCCAGCGACGCCTCCGCGTCCACACGCAACGAAAGCTCGACGGACGGCCCGCCCGCCCTCTCCCGCTCCCGCGGCGTCACATCCACTTCGCGGCGCTCACCCCGGCGCACAATCTTCAAACGAACCGGCTCGCCCGCCTCACGCTCGGCGATCAACGCCCGGAACCGCTCGACACCCCCCGCCCGTTGCCCGTGCACCTCGATCACAATGTCGTTGGCGCGAAGCCCGGCCTTCTCTGCCGGCGTGCCCGGCACCACTCGCTGGATCAGCACCGCCGAGCCGGGCTCCAGCCCCAGATGCTCCAGCAACACCGGATCGGCGTCCGACAGAATCACACCCAGCGAAGGCCGCTCGCTCAACCGGTCCAGACGAAACTCCAGCCCGGGCGTCGACAACTGAGACAGGCGAGCGATCA
>SLFH01000234.1 GCA_007124345.1 Phycisphaerales bacterium
GAAAGGGCCAGGCGGAACCCTATGAATCTATCCCAATCATCCGGCGATTCACTATGCCTTTGGGTCGTGCGGCAGTAGTGAGCAGTATTAGAAGAACAGCCGCCTCTCATCACACGAAACCAAACAATGTCTCTTGTAGGCCCCTGCGGATTATTACGAGGACTTACGGAATAGTAGTTCCCCTCATACCAATCCGAAACCCATTCCCAGACATTGCCGGACATATCGTATATACCCAGGCCATTAGGTGCTTTTGTCCCTACAGGCTGGGTACTTTTCCAGAACAGACCTTCGCTGTTTCCTCTATACCAGGCCACACTGTTTGCGTCATTTCCTCCGGCATATTTCTCTTTCTTGCCACCACTACGAGCAGCATATTCCCATTCAGCTTCAGTTGGCAGTCGATGAATAATAGTTGAACTTTTGCTGTTCATAATTTTGATAAATTCCTGGACATCATGCCATGATACTTGTTCAACAGGATGGTCCAGGCCATTTTTAAAGCATGAAGGGTTGTTGTCCATTACCTTCATCCATTGACCCTGAGTAACTGGATATTTTCCAATCCAAAAATCATCTATGCAGACCTCATGGACAGGCTGCTCATCTTCACCCCCATCCCCAAAAATATCTCCCATCTGAAAACAGCCCCCGGGAACCCAGACAAACTCCATTCCTGTATGAGGATCGGTCCATGTTTCTCCGACTTTTCTTGATGGTTTGCTCTTTGCTTCTTCTATTTTAGCATCAGTGGTATAAACCATTTTTTCAATCAATTTATTGTGCTTCTGAACATCCTTGCTCTTTATAACTTGTGAACCTTGACCAAGTAATTGTTTCTGCAGTTCAAAACCATTCTGATGCCTGTCTTGGGCATATAAGCTTAAACTCTTGTCAATGGCCCTGAGGAAACTTGCTGAGTACTGGACCTTGTATTGGCTATCTGCCAATTTGAGCACTCCATCTTCCTGCAGCCGATCAGGCGCTTCTTCCGGCAATTCCCCTGTTATGGCCATATAAATGCAGGCGGCCAGGCTGTATAAATCAAGAGCAGAGGTAAATTTTCCTTTTGTGCTGTACTGTTCAATTGGCGCAAATCCAGGAGTCAAAACCTGGGTCAAAGCCTTACTCTTCTGCCCTATGGCTATCCGGGCCGAACCGAAATCAATCAGGATGGGATGGCTGTTTTCAAGGATATAGATATTCTCAGGCTTGATATCCCGGTGCAAAAGTCCTTTGTTATGGATATACTTAAGGCCTTCAATAAGAGGTACAAAGATGGCCTCAAGCTCGGCCTGGGATGGGGATGGATGTTTTATCATCCATTCATGGAGGGTTATGCCCCGAAGATAGGGCATCACAAAATAAGCTGTAGAATTGGCTACAAAAAGATCAGACACTTTGATAATATGTGGGTGGCTGAGCTTATGCAGAAGCTTAGCTTCATTAAGAAAACATTTAAAACCCCAGTCAAAGAGTTCTTTGTCGTTCCCGCTCTTGGGACGGACAGTACTCCCATTCTGTGACCGCAAAGCATTCTCAGGCAGATACTCCTTGATTACATGCCATGTTTCCAGCATTTCATGCTCTACAAGATAAGTAACTCCAAATGATCCTGAACCCAGAACTAACTTAATGCGATAGGCATGCAGCATGAAATCTCGTGGCAAAGCATCAATTCGTTCATCTGTTTGCATGGATTGTCACTCCAATCATAAGCACTGATTTATGGAAACCGTACATATAATGATCCGAAATTGGGAACCAATAGGTCATATAGCAATATGTTTCAAAGACACCACATATCTTTGGGGTCATATTCGACTGCTACCATTTATGGACAACTTGCGCTATGCGGTGAACGAAGGAAAACATTACCTTGCTCATCAACCTCCACCGCACCCAGGGCCGCCATCTGATTGCGTGTCAGGCCGACCTCGGACAGGCCCAGCCTGCCGTCCTTGTGAAAGACGCTGCCTCGGACCTGAACAATTCCCGACGTGCGTGTCGTGTACCTGTGGATGCACACCGAATAGAGGCCCGGTTCGGCAACCTCTGTCTGCCAGACCTCATTGCCCGGCCCTTGGATCACGTCTTCGCTCAATTCACCAGGACGGCCTGGATTTCGCCTGTTCTGAAACCAGAAGGTCGCGCCAGCCGGGTCCACCAGGTGGAGGTCCACGTCATCCCTTGTGGACCAGGTGACGAGGACGACAAGAAACGTTCTTTGCAGTTGCGATTCAGCGGCCAAGGCCCGCTGCTCGTACTCCCTCATGCCCTGCCTGGCATCCTCGGCTTCCTGCATGAGCCGCTCGGCCTCTGCCCGCTGCCTGTTCGCCACCTCACGCTGTCTGTTGGCCTCAGCCATCAGGGAATGGTCGGTCTTCAGGTAATACGGAAGGCTAATCAGGGCAATGATCATGAAAGCACCCATGGCCGAGGCAAAAAGGTCCAGGGCGGACATGCTGAAAATATTTAACTCTCTGTTTCTGCGCCTCATTGCCCGTTTCTCTTCTTTTCAAGCTTGTACACGATATCTTTATAAGCCAGGCAAAGCTTCTGGCCTGGATCAAGTGTTGCCCTGCTGATTCTGTTCTCAAAGCTGTTTATGAATGTACCGTTGCCCGTCTGATTATCCTCTACGGTCACCAAGCCATCGAATCCAACACTTACATGACAGTGAACTGCCGAAATATGAGGATCATCAATAATGACCTGGTTGCCCGGCCCCCGGCCAATTGACAGATGATCGCCGGCCTTCAGGGGGATTTCCGGCAACCCTCTGGTCACAGGTCTTAATACAGCTATTGTTTTCAAACCTGTTCCCTTAATCACATATTCGGCAATTCCCTTTTTGGGGGACAGCTGAAGTACATCACCTTTTTTCATTTTTTCCGGCTTTTGTACGCTTCGTCCATTCAAAAAAATTCCATTGGTGCTTTGCATATCTTCAACCACAAGATCCCGGCCATTATAGGTCAAACAAGCGTGTTTTGCGGAAATAATGGTATTGTCAATGATTACCTGTGCCTGCTTCGGATCTCTGCCGATAATCACAGGCCGGCCCTGGACGATAACGATATCTGGTAGACCTTGAGGAGATACCAGAGTGATGGAGACTCCGGGTGCTTCATGTCTGGTATCTGACGAGGGTCTTTCATCTGTTTCATCCTTGAAAATCACCCCCAAAACAGGGTCGTAGCGGTAATATCGACCATGATCGTCTTGTTTCCATTCAGGTTCATCTGACTGGCTTTTACTTTGTTCATCTTCTGCGCCTGCCAGCTTACGGATCAGGACAGAACTGGTTTTAAGAGACAAACCTTCCCGGACCTGCTGTCTGAGACGCAACAGGAAAAAAGTACCAGTGCAAAGGGAGAGAATTAACAATACAGCCAGCAAATAAATCAGGCGCATGTCCATGGAAGCAGCAGTAAGGGCACAGGCCGAGGTTGCCTGCTGAAAGTTTATGCCGAGACGTCTTAGTTCCGGCAGGAGCTCTTCCAGGGCCACAGCTAACAAGGTGTGTTGAGACTCTAAGTGCATGGCAAAATTTGTCCCGACCACCTCGCCGCAAATGTTGACCAGGGGGCCGCCGCTGTTGCCGCCGCTTATGGGAGCATGGTGTTCCCAGACTTTGATGTCGTTGAGTGCCTGGTAAGTGCCCTTTAAAGTGCCTTCGCCGATCTTGGGCAGCATGAATCCAATGGGATCACCCAGTCCGCCCCCCACGGTCAGATCGTCGGATGCTCCGGGAAAACCTATGGAATATACCCTTTGTGTTGTTTTTATTGTTTCCTTATGAGCAAAAACCAGAGGTCTGGCTGAAACTCCTTCAACCTTCCCAAGGGCCAGGTCCTTGTCCATATCCCCCCATATGGTCTCGATCCGGGCCATACTCAGCCGGGGCTGCATGCCCTTGACCAGAAAAGTGACCATATGCAGACCATGTGTTTCTAGCTGGTAATCTCCAAAGTTCAGTACATGATTATTGCTTACAACATGCCCCTGGTCCGAGACAATGTATCCTGAGCCATGTGAGTATGGGATAAAAAAACTGTTGTTGTACCTGAAGATGATTAAGAATTCGATTTCCTCGTCCATGAACAAATCATGGCCCATCCCTATCAGTGTGTTTCTCAGGCTTTCGTCCACAACAATACCGTAAAGCCCGCCTATCGGGGACTCCACAATCATGTCCTGATCAAAATCTTCCAGTGTAAC
>SLFH01000302.1 GCA_007124345.1 Phycisphaerales bacterium
GAACCTGACACTAAAAGAGTCCGTCGGTATCGGTGACACGGAGGGAGATATTCCTTTTTTGGAAATGGTCACTTATCCCGTTTGTTTCAATCCGAACAGAAACCTCTACCGCCACGCAATGATAAACAAGTGGAATATCTTTGTGGAAAGAAAAGACATGATATACAAAGTGAACACTTCCGATCCATATTTAAAAATATTGGATATCTCATAAAGGACCTTCACTTTCTCAAATTTTCCTAATGAGAGGCATTCGGAAAAGAAGCCCAAAAAGTGGACCCGCTGTTCGGACCGGCGGATGTGGCCCACACCTTACCCTCGTGGCGTTCTATTATTCTCTTTGCCATGAATATACCTATCCCCATACCTTCGGTGTCCGCAAGCTTGGCGCGTTGACCTCTGTAAAACTTCGAAAAAAGAAAATTCTTCTCTTCCGCCGTCAATCCTATTCCCGAATCGGTTATCGAAAAAACTATCTCATCATCTTGTTTGGTCAGTTTTACAAATATGGAACCCCCTTCCGGAGTGTAACTGATGGCGTTCTCAAAAAATATATGCAATGCGAACTGCAACCTCCTGTCATCCGCATATATTTTTGAAAGACCGTCATCAAAATCATAACTGTAACTTATATTTTTCTGTTGCATTCTCATTTTTACCGACTCGTAAACCTCCCTTACAATACGGTTTAAATTATTCAGTTTGAAATCATAACGATACATTCGCCCCTCCATCTTTGAAGCATCGACAAGGATGTCGGTCAGGTCAACAAGTTTTTGAGCGGATTCCGCTATCTGTTCGGCCGCTATATCTCTCTCTTCATCGTCCTTACTCGTTTTCAACAACTGAACGGACCACTTTATCCTTGTCAAAGGCGTTCTGAATTTATGAGTAACGACCGATAAAAATTCATACTTCAAAACTTCCATATCCGTATGCGTATACCAAAAGTACATGGCAAGGGCCACGACAATGGAAAGAATGAACAAAGGCAAGAACCAAGCGGGGAAGCCGGGAACGGAATCGATCAAATTCTCATTTATCATGAATATGGCAAAAAAGAACAGAAGAGATGAACTGGAAAGGACCAAAAACACCAAACACCTTTTTAAAACCGTTGAAATTTCGGAAACGTTCCTTGACGCGGTCCCGTAAACCAACGGAACAACATAAAAACCGGAAAAGAAAAAGATGGCCGGATTCATATCAACTCCGTAGAGTATGGGTATCATGAAAGAACCGAAAACCCCCGCTATTAAAACTCCGATAAAAACATATATGACCTTATTCTCAACAGAGATGTTCTTTTGTTTTCTCGACTTGGCAAAAACCTTCAAAAGCAAAGCTAAGGTCGTTATCGAAAGAATGCACCAGAATATTAAAATAATGAAAAAGTTATCCCCGGCCGACAGGATACCGGATAAACGCTCCGGTGAATCCGCAACCTTGATAAAAAGGTCGGAAGAGATAAAAGTCGTCACGATCAAAGCCAAGGCGGAGAAATAGAAAACGCCAAGTACGAATTTATTGGCGAAACCTTTCAAAGCACGAAAAACCTCAATGATCAAGTTGACCAAAAAAGCCCCCCCTAAAAGAATGACCGAAGAAAAAGAGAACAGTAAGCTTGCCATCTCAACATTCTTCACATTCATACCCAAGGTGAAAGAAATGAAAAAAACGATAACCGATACGGAAAGAAAAGAGATCAATATCTGCGCATCACGGGAAACACTCTTGCGAAAAACAAGGACACTGAAAATAACGTTCATTAAAACTATGAACGTCGCAAAAATATTAATTAATAAAAGTTGAGGCTCGTTCTCCATTTTTGAAATTTTGAAAGGGTATTAATTTAGAATAAACGAAATGAAAAAGTATAACAAATCAAATATACACAGCTTCTTCTTTCTTACGTCTTTTTCTTTCATTATTTGCAACAGACGCCACAACTCCACCCAAAAAAATTGTAAATGATGAATAGTATATCCAGATCAACAGAACGAACAAAAAACTCGAAGCCCCGAAAACCCCCATGGTCGCACTATACGAAACATAAACGGAAAGACCGGTGTTAAAAACAACAAAAAGCACGGAAGAGACGGCACTACCCAAAAGAATGGATCTTTTATACAAAGTTCCGGTCGACATCATCCAGTATATGACCCCAAAAACCACAAAAATGGTCATAAAAAAGATCAAAAAATGCAAAAAACCAAAAATGAAAGGCGCTCCCGCTTCCCCCGTGATACTCCTTAAGAAACCGAGCAGGACACTGAAAGAACCCTGTCCCAGAATTGCCGTTATTATAAGAACAAGGAACAGTAATGTGTAGAAAAAAGAAATGATCCTTGATTTTATGTTCCTCTTTATGATCCCGGAAGCCTCTATCTCAATATTGAATATGGAAAAAAATATCTTTCTTACGTGATTTATTAAAGTCACGGACGCCCAGATGATAACGATCATTATCACCCCTGAAAAAACAAAATTGGTCATCATCCCGAAAAACTCTTCAACAGCCTTTTCCAGAACAAGCGCATCGGAACCGAAGTAGCCCTCAAGTAAAGAAAAAATCCAGTCCGAAACCGTCTCTCTTCCCCAGATAACACCCGCCATTATTATGGACAACATCATTGCGGGTATTATGGCCATAAGGGAACGAAAAGAAAGAGCTGCGGCGGCATCCCAAAGATGGTGCTCGTTTACCTTCAGAAAAACCTCATTCGTAAAACGTTTGACTTTATCTGTTGTTTTCATAAGGATCGGGTATGACCAATTGGCTTAAAATAAAAGCGATGATTATCAAAAGAACATACATTCCCATCACTTGAGAGATCGCCACCTCTTCCGCCGGATACCAAAACAAAAATGCCAAACAAAGCCAAGAGACAAGAGATATTCCTTCAACCCCGAAAGCCAACCTTTTCAAAAGCTCTTTTTCTTTTTTCAACATCTTGCTCTTTTTGACCGAAACCATCACCAACGCCGGTCTTATACGAGAAACTTTTGTGAATTCACAAACCGCCGTTACCAATGCCACGCCCAATGCCAAAGACAACACCTGTATCTCGGATATGATCTCATTTACCCATACGATAGCGATACCCAAGCAAAGGATGGAGATCGCCACAAAAACGGCGCTGTCGGAAAGAAAAGACAAGACCCGCGCTTCCTTTTTGGACATTCGAAGATCGTCCATAAAAAAAACAAAAAGGAAAAAAGAAACGACTGCCAACAACGCCCCCAAAACGGCAAACCCTGTAACCGACATGGAAACAACGGCGTGTACTTCCGAAGCCCAAACCGTTATCGCTTCACTCGGCACTAAAACCAAAAAAAGTCCCAGATTCATTATCGGAACCAGCGCTCCGACGATCGTCCACTCACAAAGATCCTTAACGGCAAAAACCTGTATCATTATGAAATAAAAAGAAAAGAAAGCGCCAAACAAGATGGCGATCATTAAAAATCCCCAAAAAAGATCACCCCAAAACCAAACGGCGATCGAAAAAGAAAGAATGAATATATAATAAATACCCCCCAAAAGATCAAGGGGTATCCCAAAGAAACGGAACAAAGAATGATCGATAAAAGAAGAACAGGAGGCGTTAAAAGCGGAATAAAGACCCCTCCCGGAAGACCTTGCCAGAGTAACGATAAAAGTGACAACGATGCCGGTAACGGAAAGAATCAAAAGTAAAGTCAAAGTAAGTGATTCCATAAATTTTACACCTTTAAAACTTCTCTAAGACTTGGAAAAACAAAACTGTCATCAAAAAAACCGTCCAAAGAAAAAGCTTCCGTTCGTGACGCCAAAAGCACCAATATGAAAACAATGATGATCACGATCACCGAACCCACTAAAATACTGTATTGTTTTTTATTCATATTAAAAATGGCTCTTGTCAATTTCAATTATAACACGCAAAAGAAGTATCATGGTAAAACTTTTACAACCGACCCAAGTCCAACGTAATATCAAACATGATGTTTAATAATACGGGGGTAATAAAAACCTCGATCAAAGCGGCGACAAAAAGAAGCGGTATCACCGCAAATATGTAAGTGCAAAAGGACCTTTTTATTTTGTCTTGTATCTCTTCTTTGGTCTCATTTTTAATAACAAGATAATAGAAAAAATTTTTTCCCAACCATATACCCATAGCTGTGGCGAATAAAACTACCGGCAACTCTATGATACCGTGAGGAAC
>SLFH01000360.1 GCA_007124345.1 Phycisphaerales bacterium
ATGTCCGAGGCGTCGCTCTCAGGGAAGCCGAACTTGCACTGCTTCGGATCGAACGCGTGAATAACCGCGAGCAGGACCGCCGTCATGCCGATGAACGACCAGAGCAGGACCAGCGTCGGTGCGCCGAGGAATATGCTGGCGAGAAGCGGTTCGGGGGGATGGGGATCCGGCGCTGGGGTAACCAGTCTGCGTCCTCGCCGCATCATGAATATTCTCTTTCGCGGCAGTGAGACGACATCGCCCCTAGATCCTGAAGAAATTCAACCCAAAGGCGGCCAACTGTACGGCCGTCGTGGCGGCGACCAGCAGCAGCATCACAAACACCCTGCGCCACGCACGATGGGTTGCTTGCGGCTCGGGATCGCGGTTGACGCGGATCAGCCGCAGGTTCCGGAACGATCCGACGGCGATGATTGCAAGCAAGGCGGACGAGAGCAGCAGGCCGAGGAACATGGGCCAGTAGGAGTCGAGGTCATCCGAGCAGACTTCGATGAAAACAAGGATGTTGGTGAACCAGTCGTGTGCACCTCTGCCTCCCCAGTTGTACCAGTAGGAAAGTTCGACGAGTGGCCAGACGAGCGAGGCCGCGAGGTGCAGCAGGGCGATCACGAGGACGCAGAGCGTCAGGCGTTTCAGCCAGCGCCTGGAGTTGACCGTCCAGCCGTTGGCGTACTCCAGCCGCAGGGCGCACCCGCACTCGGGGCAGTTGGCGGCGTCGGGCGTGCCGATCGGGTAGCGGCACGATGGGCAGGGGAGGTCGTGGGCGGGCTTGTCAGGGCCGCTCGGGGGCGGGTCTGGCTGCGCCTGGTCGCTGGCCTGGATGGTGGTCTGGTTGGTCATTGCCGTTGTCCCGTGGGCGGCGTTGGATGAGGCGCAGAATATCATAAAGCAGGCGAGGAGCGAATGCGTGCGCCAAACAAAGCGGTCCTCCGCTCCTTCGGAGCGGTAATCTGTTGGGAATACTGACCACGGGTTGCGCTCAGCCTTCGGCCTCGCTCCACCCGTGGCTACATTCTTTGCGCCCCGTTGGGGCTCGGGGCGCCTTGAATGGTGGAGGGACGACGCGATCGGTCGCCGGTGACGGAGGCGACTGCTATGTAGCGGGGGTCAGAACGCCCGCTGCACCACTGCGTCGGCCATGCGGCTGAGGTATCGCTTCGGCCCCGACTCAGCCAGCGGCACGAGCAGGGCGCGGGCTTCGTTCACCAGCGATTCTGCGGCGAGCCTGGCCCGTTCGATCGCTCCGTCGTTGCGGAGGACCGAGACGAGCTCTGCCGGGGCGGTTTCGTCGCCGTCTGCCGCACGCTTGAGGAGGCGGAGCGTGGCGGCGCGTCGTTGGGGCTCGGCCTTGGCGAGGTGGTCGATGATGGGGTAGGTGAGCTTGCCCTTTTCGAGGTCCTTGCGGACGCTCTTGCCGACGACGCCCTCGTCGCCTGTGAGGTCGAGCAGGTCGTCCTGGATCTGGAAGGCCAGGCCGAGGCGGCGTCCGAAGGTGTCCATCGCGTTATGGCGGGCCTCGGGGGCGCCGGCGCTGCGGGCGCCGAGGCGGCAGGCGACGCCGATCAACGCCGCGGTCTTGCGGTCGAGGATCTCGCGGTAGGTCTCCATGTCGAGGCTGAGGTTGTCGCGGTTGGCGAGCTGGAGGAGTTCGCCGGCGCAGAGGGTCATGCTCACCTCGCCGATGGCGCGCGAGGGGTAGGGGTCGTCGAGGGTGGAGCAGAGGTGGTAGGCCGCGGCGATGAGCAGGTCGCCGAGGATCACGGCTGTTTCGTTGCCGTGGAGGAAGTTGACGGTCTGCCCGCGCCTGCGGACGGCGGCTTCGTCGAGCACATCGTCGTGGACGAGGGTGGCCATGTGGACCATCTCGCATACGGCACCGAGAACGAGGAGGTCGCCCGTGATGCAGGCTTCGGGGTCGTCGGGGGTCTGCGAGCAGGCCATGCCGGAGAGGACGACCAGGGCGGGGCGGAGCATCTTGCCGCGGTAGCGCTCGATGTGGCGCACGAGGTCGTTGACGGCGAGCAGGTCGGAGGCGAGGTGGTTGTCGAAGCGTTCGCCGACGCGCTGGAGCGCATCGGCGAGGGCCCCGTGCACCGGGGCGAGATCTTCGGGGATGTCGAGGAGGGAGTGCATGGGGGAGGGCGCTGGGAGCGGGGCGCTGGGCGCAGGGTTTTCGTTGTTCAGAGCTTCATGGACGCAGAGGATCGGGGGCGTCGCGGGGCCCCGCGCCCTGCGCCCGGCTCACCGCGCCCCCGCCAATCACTTCTCCGCGGTGATGTAGCAGATGTATCCGGCGTCGGCGGTGCCTTCTTCGGTGGCCTCAAACTCGCCGTTGCCGCCGGCGAAGCCTTCTTCGTCTTCCTCGTCGTCGACGCCTTCCCAGTAGACGGTGGTCTTCTTGAAGCCCGCCTCTTCGAGGATCTCGCGGATCTCGGGGAGGCTCCAGAGTCGCCACGAGTAGGTGAAGGCGTTGCGCATCTCCGTGCCGTCCTTGAACTTGAAGTGGATGGCGCAGTCGACGCGTCCGGAGATGGGGTTGTACTTTTGCTGGTCCCAGATGTAGGTGAACTTCCCGCCCTCGACCTCGCGCTCCTCCTCCTGCTCCATGTAGGCCTCGTAGCCGCCGAAGTGGTCGAGGAAGAAGACGCCGTCGGCGACGAGCGACTCGCGGACGCGCTCGAAGTAGCGTCGCATGGTCTTGCGGTCCATGAAGAGCCAGTAGCTGAAGTTCATCGCCAGGACGATGTCCATCTTGCCCGCGCCGGGCCCGGGGTCGAGCACATCGCGCTCCAGCAGCTTCACCCGCTCGCGTTGGGCGGGCTTGAGCTTCGCGAAGTTGTGCTCCCGTCCCCACGCCAGGGGGTCGGCGTCGATGTCCAGCCCCACGGCGGTGTTTGTCTTGCGCCGAGAAACCCACTCGCAGGAGGTGTTGCCGGTGCCGCAGAAGTCCTCGCGGAGACGCTCGGCCTTGCGCTTGCGCATGGCCTGGAAGGTCTCGTCGACGAAGTCGATCTCGGACTCGACATTCTGCACCGCGAGCTGGTAGAGCTCGTGGCGGTCGGCGTTGGCGGCGGTGTACTTCCGCTTGGGCTTGGCGCCCTTACGGCTGTCGGATCTGGTCATGGTCGTGCTCATAAGGGGGCAACTCTATCGGACCGGATCGCCCCGGGCCCGCGCTATCGCCAGGGGCATCGCTCGCTTGTCGGCTCGGGCCGAGTCATCGCGCCGGTCTGGCAGACCCGGCCACCCGCGCCCGGTCTCCGCCGACCGGCGCTGATTCGGCGGTGGCCGGCGAACCACAGGCCCCGCACGGTCGATAGGTACCCGGCGGATCGTGCGCGCCGTGCGGGGACGGCCCCGGCGGGCCATGGTCCGAGAACCGGCCCGGGGCGTCCCGATTCCCCGCGCCTAGACTCGCCGCCCGGGGAGAGAATCCCCGCCTTTGGAGGGCACCCAGATGCGTCTGTCGATGGTCGGAACGGGGTATGTCGGTCTGGTGACGGGCGTCTGCCTGGCCAACACGGGCAACAGCGTGACCTGTCTGGATGTCGATCCGGGCAAGATCGAACGTCTCAAGAAGGGCGAGTGCCCCATCTACGAGCCCGGCCTCACCGAGCTCCTCGAACGCAACATCGAGGCCGAGCGCCTCAGGTTCACCACCGACGCGATGGAGGCCCACCGCGACGCGGACATGATCTTCGTCTGTGTCGGCACGCCCCCCGACGAGCGCGGGCACACCGACATGCGCTACATCCACTCGGCCGCCGACGCCATCGCCGAGGTCCTCAAGAGCCTGGGCCCAAACCAGAAGCCCAAGGTCATCGTCATGAAGTCGACGGTCCCCGTCGGCACCACCATCGCCATGCGTGATCGCATCCGCGAGAAGGTCGGCCCGGAGATCCCCTTCTCCGTCGCCGACAACCCCGAGTTCCTCAAGGAAGGCGACGCCATCCGCGACTTCGTCAAGCCCGACCGCGTCGTGGTCGGTGTCGAGGACGAGCGAACGGCCGAGATGTTCCGGCGCCTGTACGACCCCTTCGTCCGCAACGGCCACCCCATCTTCATCATGGATGTGCGCTCGGCGGAGATGGTCAAGTACGCCTCAAACAACTTCCTCGCCACCAAGATCAGTTTCATCAACGAGATGGCCAACCTCTGCGAGGCCTACGGCGCCGACATCGACTCGGTCCGCCGAGGCATGTGCTCCGACTCGCGCATCGGCACACAGTTCCTCTACCCCGGTCTGGGCTACGGCGGCTCCTGTTTCCCCAAGGACACGCAGGCCTGCATCATGATGGGCGAGCAGTCCGGCGTGACCATGCAGCTCTCCAACGCTGTTCACGGCACCAACCAACGCCAGCGCAACCTCTTTTTCAACAAGATGCTCAAGCACTTCGACGCCCGGGGCGGCCTCACCGGGCGCACCATCGCCTTCTGGGGCCTGGCCTTCAAGCCGCGCACCGACGACATCCGCGAGGCCCCGGCCCTCACGCTGATCCGCAAGTGCCTGGGCTACGGCGTCGAGTGTCGGGGGTACGACCCCGTCGCCGCCGAGAACGCGGGCGCCGAGATCGGCCCCGTCCTGAAGATCATGGACGACCTGTACGAAACCGCCGACGGCGCCGACGCCATCGTCGTCTGCACCGACTGGGACGAGTTCAAGGCCCCCGACTTCGCACGCCTCGGCGAGCTGATGAAGGAGAGGACCGTCTTCGACGGACGGAACCTCTACAGGCCCGAGCAGATGCGCGAGCTGGGGTACAACTACTACTCCGTCGGACGCGTCCCCGTCGTGCAGGGCTGAGCCGGTGACCGCCCAGGCGACGGCACAGGTCCGGTGCTGCGACTGGCTGAAGCTCGCTTCGGACCTGCGCTCCGAGCTCGGTCCCGCCTCGGTCGACCTGGTTTACGCAGATCCACCGTTCAACACGGGCGAGACCCAGACGGGCCGGAACGGGGCGTACGCCGACCGCTGGCCCACCCGCGAAGCCTGGCTCGCGTGGCTCAGGGAGCGGCTGGAGCCGACGCTGGACCTGCTCAAGCCGACGGGCTCGATCCTGCTGCACATCGACTGGCGGACGAGCCACCTCGCCCGCGGACTGCTCGACGAGCTGCTCGGTGAAGACGGGTTCGTGAACCACCTGATCTGGGTGTATGGCCTCGGCGGCTCCTCGCCCCGCCGTTTCGCCAGAAAGCACGACGACATCCTGTTCTACGCCAGGGATCCGCAGCGCTACTGGTTCCAGCCCCCGATGGTCCCCTCGACGAGCAATCGGATGGCCGGCGCTCCCAAGAAGTCGACCGATGTCCTAGACATCCCGGCGATCAACAACATGGCCCGCGAGCGTCTGGGGTATCCCACTCAGAAGCCGCTGGCCCTTCTGAAACTCCTCGTCGGCGCCTGCTGCCCCCCGGGGGGGCTGGTGGTCGACCCTTGCTGCGGCAGCGGCACCACGCTTGAGGCCGCGACCCATATGGGTCGAAGTGCGATCGGAGCCGATGTGAACCCCGAGGCCGTAGAACTCGCGAGAACCCGCCTCAACCCCGAATAGACTTGCTGCCATGGCCCGGCGACTGTTGAACTTCTATCAGCGACACCCGCTGATCAGCACAAACCTGAACATCCTCGCCTCGGGCGTGCTGGCGATCATGCTGGCCAAGTGGCCTGTGCAGTGGGTCTCCAACTGGATCGGCGAGGGGTACAACGGGCTCAAGGTCGTGCTCGCGGCCCTCATCGACGCCGCGTTCGACGGCGCGGTCTATCTGGTGCTGCATTGGATCGCCAACCACTGGCGCCCCTACGGATGCCACGACGAGGTCGATCTCCACGAACAGAAGTCGTGGTGGCGCAAGTACATCCGATCCGTCTCGGGCATCCAGCTCGAGCGGCTCTTCCTCTTCCCGGTCTTCTACGGCACCGCGATGGGCGGCATGTACGCCCTGATGCACTTTGACATCATGCGCGAGGGCTGGGCGTTCGCCCTGGCGTTCTTCGTGGCCATCTGCGTCACGCGGATCGTGCACACGATCTATTGGATCAAAACCGGCCGATTCCGCACCATCAAGATCGCCGTCAGCGATGCGGACATGGAGCAGAACGACAAGGGCTCCGGGCAGAAGCGTTCGCAGTGGGGCGAAGATCCCGCCGGCCCCGGCGCGCAGCGACCCCTGTAGCTACCCTGCCAACACATGTGCGGGCTCGGCGTCATCTGGCAGACCCTCCCTCCCGGCGTTGAGGCCGAACGCGGTATCCCTGACGAGTGGCTGGACGCGCTGGACGCCTCGATCGCCTTGCGGGGCGCCGACGCATCCGGCCGACTCAGGAACGGCGCGGTCGATCCGAAGTCCGGCGAGCGACACCTCGTCGGGATGGTCCACCGCAGGCTGGCGATCATCGACCCCGCGGGCGGCGGCCAGCCGATGACGCTCACCGAAAGCGACGAACCCGACGCCCCGCCCGCCCTCGCCGTCGTCTTCAACGGCTGCATCTACAACCACCGCGATCTGCGCGCCGAACTCGAAGATCTTGGCGCGGTCTTCCGCTCCGACCACAGCGACACCGAGACCCTCCTGCACGGCTGGCGCTCCTGGGGCGAGGGGCTCACCGCGAGGCTGCACGGGATGTACGCCTTTGCGGTCTGGGATCCGTCGCGCCCAGGTGTCTTCGTCGCCCGCGACCCCTTCGGCGAGAAGCCGCTCTTTGCGACGCTCTGGGAGCAAGACGGCGTGCTCACCCGCGCATGGTGCACCACCCTGCCCGGCCTCGTACGCCTGCGCGAGCTCGCCGGGCTGGAGTCCCCGTACGACGAAGCAGGCGTCGAGTCGATGGTCCGCAAGGGGTGGGGGGCCGACGCGTTCGCTGACATCCAACAGTGCTCCACCGAGAGCGCCTCGGCGATGGGGCGCACACTCGCCGCCCTGCGGAACGGTGTTCAGTCCGAGGCATCAGACGCGCTCACCCTTGATCGGCTCGAGACGCTGCTCGTGCAGGCCGTCGAACGCCGCCTCGGAGCGGATGTACCGCTGGGGTGTTTCCTTTCCGGGGGGCTCGACTCCTCGATGATCGCCGCGATGGCGATGCGATCCCGGGGCGATCTCTCGACCTTCTGCGTCCGGATGCCCGAAGCGGCGTACGACGAGTCGCCCTTCGCCCGGCGCGTCGCCGAGCACCTCGGGACGGAGCACGAAACCGTCGAAGTCTCGCCAAATCCGGCCTCGGACCTCGAATCGCTGATCGAGCAGCTCGGCCTGCCCTTCGCCGACTCGTCGCTGCTGGCGACGCACTGGCTCAGCCGCGCCGTCAAGCAGCGGGTCTCGGTGGCGCTCTCGGGCGACGGGGGCGACGAGCTTTTCGCCGGGTACACCCGCTATCGCGCGGCGGACATCCTCGCCAAGTGGGGCCCGCTCCTGAGGCTGCTCCCCGCGTCGGTCTTCCCCGCACGCGACGCCAGATCGGCCTCGACCACTGCCCGCCGGCTGATCGTCGCGGCCAAGACCGGCGGCCCCGCGGAGATCAACACCGTCTTCGATCGACCGACGCTGTACTCGGTCTTCCCCTCGCTCCGCGAACGGCCCCGGCACGAAGCCGCCGACGCCGAGAGCCTCCGCGCGTCCGACCTGATCGATTACCTGTCCGACGATCTGTTGCGCAAGGTCGACACCGCGTCCATGGCGGTCTCGCTGGAGGTCAGGGCTCCCTTCCTCGACCACGATCTGGCGCAGGCGGCCATCGCGACGCCCATGCACATCCTGACGCCTCGGGGCGAGCGGAAAGGCCTGCTGCGCGAGTTCGCGAGGCGGTTTCTCCCCGCCGAAGTTGTCGACCGTCCGAAACAGGGCTTCGCGGTCCCGATCGGGTCTTGGTTCCGCAACGATTTCGGATCGATGCGTCAACTCCTCCGCGACCATCTGCTCTCGGGCGATCCTTTCCCGGGGCTGCCTTTCCGGGCGGATCGGGGGGCGATCGAGCGCCTGCTCAGCGAGCACGACGCGGCGGGCGAGGCCTCCATCGTGCCGTGGAAGGGCCGCGACCACAGCCAGCGCCTGTATGCGCTCCTCGTGCTCTCGATTTGGCTCAAGAGCAAGCCCGGAACGCCACCTACCCTGCAGGCATGATGCCCCGCTGGTTTCTGCCGATTGCCGTGCTCGCGTTTACCGTCTCCATCGCGATGTTCATCACGATCGCCTTCTTCTCGCGTCCGGGCTCGCCCTCGCAGGGCCCACCGGAGAACATCCCGACCCTCGGCGGCCCGATCGATCCCGACGACAACCGCGTGATCACCGTCCGCCCCCGCCGCGATCCGTCGCAGAGCCCCGCAGAGCCCGACCCGGGCCTGGAAGACATGCGAGTCGGCGCGTTCGAGGGCGTCGACCAGCGGGGCGAGCCGGTCGACCAGTCCATCCTCGAGGGCGGCTACACGATCATGGACTTCTTCTTCACCAACTGCCCGCTCGCCTGCCCGGGGATGACCGCCGCGATGCGCCGCCTCCAGAACGAGTTGGAAGGCACGCCCGTCCGCTTCCTGAGCATGTCCGTCGACCCCGACCGCGACACGCCCGAGGCCCTGCTCGCCTACGCCGAGAACAACCGCGCCGACCAGAGCCGCTGGTCGTTCGTCAATGTGCCCGCCGAGACGGTGATGCGCATCGCGTCGGACGAACTCGGCTTCAATCTCTCAGAAGACCGCTCGCGCCGCTTCGACCTCGGCGACGGCGACTTCATGTACAACATCAACCACCCCACACGCCTCATCCTCGTCGGCCCCGACCGACGCGTGATCGGCCTCTACCCCTTCGAAGACCGGGAAGAGCTGAAGCTGCTCGCGGATCGCGTGCGAGCGGTGACGGGAAACTGATCTGTGGCACCGGCGGCTCGCCCGCCAGTTGGAGGATTGGATGGGCGCGGAGCGCGGGGTCTTGGGCGCTGGAAGCGGGATCGATCTCAGCGTTCAGATCTGAGTTACGCAGCCGATCCCGATCCGAAGCCCCGAAGGGGCTTTCGGAGTGGTACTTCCTGACCACGACCCTTCACCGTCACTCATGCATCGATCACGACGCCTTACCCTCGCAACGACTTCCCCGTCATCGCTGCGGGCTTCTCCAGCCCCATCATCTCCAGCGCCGTCGGGACGATGTCGCCCAGGCAGCCGGCGTCGCGGAGTTTCCAGCCCTTGAACGCCTCACCGACGACGATCAGCGGGACGGGGTAGGTGGTGTGGGCGGTGTGTGGGGCGTCGGTCTTTGGGTCCCACATCTGCTCGGCGTTGCCGTGGTCGGCCGTGACGATCAGCGAGCCGCCATTCTTGAGCGTCTTGTCGACGATCTTGCCCGTCAGCCGGTCGACGGTTTCGCATGCGTTCACCGCCGCGTCGAGGTTGCCGGTGTGGCCGACCATGTCGCCGTTGGCGAAGTTGACGACGATGACCTCTTCGCAGTCGTCGGCGTCCAGCCGTTCCAGCACGGCATCGCAGACCCCCTCGGCCGACATCTCCGGCTGCAGGTCGTAGGTCGCCACCTTCGGCGACTGGATGATGCCGCGCGTCTCGCCCTCGAACGGTTCGTCGCGGTAGTCGTTGAAGAAGAAGGTCACATGCGGGAACTTCTCCGTCTCGGCGCAGCGGAACTGACGCAGCCCAATCTCGCTGAAGTACGCCCCGGCGATGTCCTTCATTTTCGGGGCCTTGGGGAAGGCGACCGGCGCCAGCGAGGCGAGGCGTTCTGAGTACGCCGTCATGAGCACGAATCGCAGGTCCGGCTTCGGCCCCCGCTCAAAGCCCCGCTCGCCGGTGTCGGGCGAGGGCTTGACCTCCGCAGCGCCGTGGAACTCCGGGAGCAGGAAGGCCGAGCAGAGCTCGCGTGGGCGGTCGCCCCGGTAGTTGTAGAAAATCACCGTGTCCCCGTCGGCGACGCGGCTCGAACACGCCTCCTCGGGGCTCTTGGCGATGATGGTGGGGGGCGTGAACTCGTCGCCCTTGAGCCCCTCGTCCACCGGCGACTCGTAGTGGTCCGAGATCGCTTCCTCGGCGGTCTTCGCCTGCGCCACGCCCTCGGCCTTCGCGTCGCGCCCTGTCAGGCAGGCGTAGGCCCTTGCGACGCGCTCCCAGCGGTTGTCGCGGTCCATCGCCCAGTAGCGCCCGATGACCGAGGCGACCCGCCCGACGCCGTGCTTCTCGAGCATCTGTTCGACCTGGGCGATGTACCCCTTGCCGGTGTAGGGCCCGGTGTCGCGTCCGTCGGTGAACAGGTGGAGGCGGACCTCCTTCGCCTTGAGGTCGGCGCAGAGCTTGACGAGGGCTTCGAGGTGTTCCAAAAGCCCGTGCACCCCCGCGTCGGAGCAGATGCCCATGAGGTGCACCGCCTGGCCGTTGTCTCGTGCGGCGGCGACTGAGTCGGCCAGCGTCTTGTTACTCTCCAACCCGTCGCGGCACGCCTTGGTGATCCGCACCGCCTCCTGGTCGACGATCCGCCCTGCACCAATGTTCTGGTGGCCGACCTCGGAGTTGCCCATGGTCTCTGCGGGCAGCCCAACCGCCTCGCCGCTGGTCTCGACCAGCGTCGTCGGCCACTCGGCCATGAGACGGTCGGCGACGGGCGTGCGAGCGAGCTTGATCGCGTTGAAGCGGTCGTGCTCGGGGTGGGGGTTCTCGCCCCAGCCGTCGCGGATGACCAGGACAAACGGGGCGTGTTTCGGCGTGGCTTTGTTGTTCACGCAGGCATGGTAGTGGGCGGCGGGATCCTGCATCGCTCGGAATCGCACGGCCGGCGTCGCTGCAGGACGGGAAAAATTCCTGTTGACCAGCAATCCAGATCCGGGTATCGTTGAGACTGAGTCGCAATAACTGCCTCGCTTGGCTCGGGCCGGGTCCGGGCAGTGCAGTAGAGAAGAGAGAAACGGAGACCCATCATGAAGACCCGCACCCGGATCGCCGCCGGCGGCGCTCTTGTGTCGTTCGCGATCGCCTCGTCCGCCAGCGCCAACCTGCTCGACTTCATCGAGACCTTCGACACCGGTGCCGCTAACTGGCGGAACTTCGACGGCTCGGCCGAGCTGGACTGGTTCCCCACCGGCGGGCCCGACGGCTCGGCGTACGCCTCCAGCGTCTACAACCTGACCAACTTCACCGGGGGCTTCCCGCCGGTGGTGATCAGGGCCCAGACGAACTTCAACTCGTCGAACAGCGCGTACGCGGGCGACTGGATCGACGCGGGCGTCACCGGCGTCTCGTTCGACATCCGCCACAACGCGCCCGAGGCGGTCGCGCTGACCGGTCGTTTCGCGACGCCGGCCAACCGCGGCGCCTCGACCGAGACCGCCTTCCAAGTGCAGCCGGGCGTCTGGACGACGATCTCGATCGACCTGACCGAGGGCAGCCCTGACATCATCTCGCTGGGCGGGCTGAGCTACCAGGCGATCTTCAGCAACATCGGTAATATCCAGCTCGGCTTCGAGCCCCCGGCCAACCTCGCCGGGCAGAACATCGATGTCCGCATCGACATCGACAACTTCGCCCTGGTCCCCGCGCCGGGCACGGCCGCCCTCGGCCTGATCGCCGGTCTCGCGGCGGTCCGTCGCCGGCGCTGATGGCTCGTGCCTCGGCCCGTTGCTGCTTCAAGCACAGACCAAAGCCCCCGCGAGGTGATCCTCGCGGGGGCTGTTTGTTTTGGTCGGCGTGATTCGCCGGATCAGCCGCGGCTGTCGCGCTTGGCCTGGTTGCGTCGGGTCTTGCCCGCGACGCCCCGGACATTCTTGGCGATGCCGCTCTCGGCGAAGTGCTTGTCCTTGCGGGCGCCTCGCGACCCTTTTGAGGTCTTCTTGAGTCCGGTCTCGATGGCGGCCTGCGGCGCGGATTCGGCCTTCAGCGGATTGCGGCCGGGGAGGGCTTTCTTGGTGACCTTCTTCCGAGTCGCCTTCTTGCCCATGCCTCCCGCCGACGAGCGGAGTGCCGCGGCCCCGGTCGCTTTGCGAGCGGAAGCCTTTTTGCGTGCGGCCTTTTTCTTGGACTTCTTGGCGGACTTCTTCGAAGCCTTCTTGCGGACCTTCTTCGAGGTCTTCTTCGTCGCCGGGGCGTCTGACGCGGCTGCGTTCCGGCTCACACGCCGGGTGACCTTCTTGTGGGCGGGGATGGCAGCGGGGGTCTCCCCGGTCGCCGCCAGGGCCTCCTCGAACCGGTCGAGCGCCTCTTGGAAGATCTCGGCCTTGGTCTCGGTGTTGCGGTTGTCGCCCGCGGGCTTGCCCGAACGCGGGGCGCGTTTGCCCCGCATCTCGCCGGTCTGGCGCGAGGCGAGGCTGCGGTACTTGTCCCGGAGCTTGCGCGCCCTGGAGACCTTCTGGCGGAGCCGCGCGGGGGTGTGCGTCCCGATCTCTCGCTTCCCGCTGGCGCGAACGAGTTCGTACTCGCTCGCGGTGCACAGGGTCCTGGCTCGCTGCATGTTGATGGCCATCGTTATGGCTCCTCTGTTCGTCTTCGGGCGTCCGTCGTGGACCGCCGCTGGTGAAGCATACAGCGCGCACAATACATCTGCCAAGCCGTTCGGCGCTCCCGGCGTTCTGGCGGTCGCTTTCGCGCCATCGGCCGGACCGACCCGGCGAGGGCTGCAGGCCGAGGGAAGGCGGGGTCGGCAGGGCCTTCGAGACAGCACGCGGGCGGGGCCGAAGAAGGCGCGAAGGAACGATTGACGCACGGTCTATTGGAAGTAGACTGGGGGTGCAGGATAAGCACGAGTGCATCGGCGTTCGTTGCCGCTCGTGTCCGGTCGCGCCGTACGGCGCAGCGGCGAGCCCCCTTCGTTCTTCGGCGGTTGCCGCCACGCTGGCAAACGCGGCGCAGAGTCAGAACGGAGGTTCTCATGCGACGCAGCAGTGCTCTTGTTTTCGGGGCGATGTCGGTCCTGTTGACCCAGCCGGGGATCGGCGTTGGTGCGGCGTGGGCCCAGGCCACGCCCGCCGATGAGGAACAGTCGCTCCGCCTCTACGACGGGTTCGGCGGGTACACCCGGGAGGTCACGACTTCATCGGCAGAGGCTCAGCGGTGGTTCAACCAGGGCATGCAGCTTCTCTACGGCTTCAACCACGATGAGGCGATCCGCTCGTTCCGAAGGGCCGCCGCGCTAGACCCCGACTGCGCCATGGCGTGGTGGGGCGTGGCGTACGCGCACGGCCTGCACATCAACAACCCCGCCATGACCGAGCGCCAGTCCGAGCTCGCCTACGAGGCCTCGCGTGAGGCGATGGCCAGGGTGGAGCACGCCTCGCCTCCAGAGCGGGCGTTGATCCGCGCCGTCGCGGAGCGGTACGAGATGCCCGTCCCCGAAGACCGAACGCACCTCGACCGGGCGTACGCCGACGCGATGGAGCGGGCGTGGAGGGCACACCCCCAGGACGCCGACATCGGCGCCCTCTTTGCCGAATCGCTGATGAACCTGCAGCCTTGGGACCTCTGGACACGCGACGGCGAGCCCAAGGGCAGGGCGACCGAGATCGTCGAGGTGCTCGAACGCGTCATGGAGCTCGACGAGAACCATCCGGGCGCCAACCACTTCTACATCCACGCCGTCGAGGCCTCACCGAACCCCGAGCGTGCGGTCCCCGCGGCCGACCGCCTGGCCGACCTTGTGCCTGGGTCCGGCCACCTCGTGCACATGCCGGCGCACATCTACGCCCGTGTCGGGCGCTGGGCGGACGCGTCGGACGCCAACGAGCGTGCGATCGCCGCCGACCGGGCCTACTTCGCGGTCGCCCCCGAGCCCGAGTTCTATTCGCTGTACTTCGTTCACAACTTCCACTTCCTGGCGTGGTCGGCGATGATGGAGGGGCGGTACGAGACGGCGCTCCAGGCGGCACGCGAGCTCAACGAGGAGATCCCCGAGGGCTTCCTCCGAGAGTGGACCTTCATCGCCGACGGCTTCACGCCCGTCACTTACCATGTCAAGATCCGCTTCGGGAAGTGGGACGACATTCTCGCCAAACCCGAGCCGGAGGCGTACAGGCGCGTCAGTGTCGCCTCGCACCACTACGCGCGGGGCGTCGCGCTGGCGGCCCTGGGCCGGACCGACGAGGCGGCGTCTGAACTCGAAGCCTTCCAGCGAGCGGTCGCCCGCATCCCCGACGACTGGCAGATCGGGCAGAACAACGCCCTCCAGGTCATGGAGGTGGCGAGTCACATGCTCAGGGGCGAGATCGCCTACCGCGAAGATCGGCACGACGAGGCTTTCAGGCTCCTCCGACAGGGCGCCTCGCTCGAAGACGAACTGGTCTACGACGAGCCTCCGGGATGGATGCAGCCGGTGCGGCACGCCCTGGGCGCCCTGCTCATGGCCGAAGGCCGACACGCGGAGGCCGAACGGGTCTACCGAGACGATCTGGCCAGATTCCCGGAGAACGGGTGGTCGCTGCTCGGCCTCGAGCAGGCCCTGCGGGCCCAGGGCAAAGCGTCCGATGCATCGCAGGCGAGCGCCCGGCTGGCCTCGGCCTGGACCCGGGCGGATGTCCGTCCCGTCGCTTCCTGCTACTGCCACCCCGACGCGCGCTGACCCCGGCGCCCTCCCTCGCCCGATCGACCCGCAACCGGCGTCACGCCCGAGGACTATCCTCACCGACTGACGCCGGGCGCGTTTCCGGCGAGGAGGCGCCGGATGCTCCGTTCGATCTTGCTGACCTTTGCGTGCGCTGTCGTCGTGATCGGAGG
>SLFH01000203.1 GCA_007124345.1 Phycisphaerales bacterium
CCAGGCGATCAACGAGATGTATGTGCGGCGTGAAAACCAGCGCCGCGGGGCCGGGTCGGTCGGCGTGATGGCCAACGAGCGTCTCAACGCGCTGGTCGTCACCGGCAGCGAGAACGACATCAGCGAGATCCGTCGCCTGGTCGTTCAGCTCGACGCGGGCGAGATCCGCACCGAGCAGGATATCCGACGGATCGAGCTCCGCACCGCCAACGCGATCGAGGTCGTGAACCTGCTGCAGACGATCCTCGCCGGTCGCCCGATCGGGGGCGGGCAGGGCTCGATCGCCGCCCAGCAGGCGACGCGGGTCCGGTTCTTCCGAAACCAGCTGCGTTCGCGGATCGAGACGGAGATCGGCGAGCCGCCCAGCGAAGCGCAGATCGACGGCGCCATCCGTGACCAGGTCCGCCTGACCTTCGATCTGCGGACCAATTCGGTGCTGGTCGCGGCGCCGCCCCAGATCATGTCGCTGATCGAGGAGATCATCGACGACCTCGACAGCACCACGGCGGGCAACCGCAAAATCGAGGTCTTCCGCCTCCAGAACGCCGACGCCAGCGCCATGCGGGGCGTCCTGCGCGACCTGTTCAACCTCCAGCAGCAGGGCAACCGCCTCGTGTTGATTCCGACGCAGTCGGCCGATCTGATGGGTGATGAGCAGGGACGCTCACTGCTGGACTCGACGCGCGTCACCCCCGTGCCCGACGAACGCCAGGAGCTGGCGATCACCATCGACGCGCGCACCAACACGCTGCTGGTTTCCGGCACCGAGGAGTACCTCGAACTGGTCCGAAATGTCATCGAGAGCCTCGACACCATCGAGGCGACCGAGCGCGAGCGCTTTGTCTACCACCTCCGCAACGCCAAGGCGCTGGACATGGAGACGACGCTGACCAATTTCTTCCGCGAGGAGTCGGTCCGGATCCGCGAGACCCTGCGCGACGATCAGCTCGGCGCCCTGTCGCGCCAGCTCGAGCAGGAGGTGACGGTCGTCGGCGATGAGAAGTCCAACAAGCTGGTCATCACCGCATCGCCGAGGTACATCGAGTCGGTCCGGAGGATCGTCGAGGAGCTCGACGCGGCCCCACCTCAGGTCGTCATCCAGGTGCTGCTCGCAGAGGTCACGATCGACCAGGAGCAGACATGGGGGATGGATGTCGAAGTCGGCCCCTTCGGCGGCGAGGACTACATTATCGGCTCGGCGCCCGCGGGCGTCGCCGTCGCGACGGCGCTGGGCGTGCCGAACCTGTCGGTCGCCTCGCAGGACTTCGGCCTGCTGATCCGCTCGCTGGAGCAACAGGGCAGGCTCGAAGTGCTCAGCCGCCCGGAGGTCACCGTCACCAACAACGAGCCGGCGGTAATCCAGGTCGGCGAGAACATCGCGATCATCGATGATGTGGAGACCTTCGAATCCGGCCGAACCCGTGCGAATGTTTCCCGCAGGGATGTGGGCATCATCCTCAATGTCACGCCGACGATCAGCCCCGACGGGTTTGTCCGAATGGAGATCAACCCCGAGATCTCGCAGGTCAGCCAGCGGACGACCCGGATCAGCGAGGACTTCGAGTCGCCGATCATCACCCAGCGCCTTGTCGACACGATCGTCACCGTCAAGGACGGCCAGACTGTCGTCATCGGCGGCCTGATCCAGACCACAGAGCAGGAGCGCAACAGCAAGGTCCCGATCCTCGGCGACATCCCGATTCTCGGAAAGGCCTTCCAGACCTCGCTCCGCTCGAATGTCAAGACTGAGCTCCTGGTCATCCTCACCCCCCGCGTTATCTACGGCACAAAGCCCGAAGATGTCGCAAAGCAGCGGGTGCTTTCTGATGTCTCGATCGATCGGATGGCCGCCGTCGCCAATGTGCGGCGTATCCTCGACCGTGAAGCGCGCAAGGAGATCCCGGAGGTCCGCCCGGGTATCGCAAGGCCCGAGCGGGGCGAGGGCGGCATGCTGATCGAGCCGGCCCGGAGACTGCCGCAGGCCGGGCAGGAAGCGCAGGAGCAACCGCCCCAAAGGTCGGGCGGGGGCTGGTGGTCCGGGGGCGACGATGACAGGGAGTGAGCAAACCGTGAAGCGAGCCTTGGGAGTTGTGTTGCTGCTGATCGCGGGCGTGCTCTGCCAGTCGTGCGCTGCGCCCGAACCCCAGGGCCCGCGCGTGCTCGACGAACGACGCCTGCGCAGCCTCCGACCCCAGTCGATGGAGATGATCTTCAACGGCGCCGAGGACCGAAACCGCGACGGCTTCGTCGACCGGCTCGACTTCACCATCATCCTCTTCGCCCGCGACGGGGACATCTTCGCCGGCGTCCCGGCGCGGGGCGACCTCTACTTCCGCCTGTTCGACCCCAGCGCCGAGCTCATCGCCGACTGGATCGTCAGGGCCGATGTCTTGGCCAAGGCCGAGAGCATGTTCAACGGGAACATCCAGTACCCCCTCAAGCTCCGCGTCGTCCGCGAGGAGCTCGAAGGCGATATGCCCCGCTTCGGCATCATGGTCTGTGAGTACATCCCTACGATCGAGGGGGACCGCAAGATCACGCAGATGACTGAGGTCCCGCTGGTGCGCTGAACCGGCTCTTCCGACCGGGGCAGGGGCGTGTTCGGCCAGCGGACGCGGGCTTTACCTGTTCTTCACATTCCGCGCGGGTCGGCGAGACAGACGCCTCCCTACTGATTCAATCCCCGTGCATCGGGGATTGCTGTCAGAGCCGACACATTCCGGAGGTCGAAAGATGAAAAAGCTTGGCGCGGTCCTTGCCGCCTGCTGCTGCGGCGTCCTGATGATGGGCATGACGCCCGTCACGGTCGACGAATCGTTCCCGTCCTACCAGCGGGCCCGGGGCGTCAGCGGCTCGCTCAAGAGCATGGGCTCGGACACCATGAACAATGTCATGGCCCAGCTCGCGGCGGTCTTCAACCGCTTTTACCCCAATGTCCAGATCGAGATCGAGGGCAAGGGCTCCAGCACCGCTCCCCCGGCCCTCATGGAGAACCAGGCCCAGTTCGGCCCAATGAGCCGCCCGATGCGAGCGTCAGAGATCGACGAGTTCGAACGGCGCTTCGGCTACCCGCCCACGCTGCTGCGGGTCGGGATCGACTGCCTGGCGGTCTATGTCCACCGCGACAACCCGATCCGTGAGATCAGCATGGACCAGATCACCCGGGCGTTCAGCGTCCGCGGGTCGGACCTGACCTGGGGCGACTTGGGCGTCGACGAGCCGGGCTGGGCCGACCGCCCCCTGAGCCTGTACGGGCGCAACAGCGCCTCGGGCACCTACGACTTCTTCAAGCAGTTCGCCCTCGGCGGGGCGGACTTCAAGTCCTCGGTGAAGGAGCAGCCGGGTTCGTCGGGCGTCGTCCAGGCAGTCGGACGAGACCGCTACGCCATCGGGTACTCGGGCATCGGGTACAAGACCGCCGCCGTTCGGGCCGTCCCGGTCGTCGTCGACGGATACGCGCCCGCGTCGCCCGACCTGCAGAGCGCCCTCAGCGGCGAGTACCCACTCGCCCGCTTCCTCTTGGTGTATGTCAACTTCGACGAGCGCCAGGGGCTCGACCCGCTCAGGCGCGAATTCGTCCGCATGGTCTACAGCCGACAGGGGCAGGAAGCGATCATCCGCGAGGGCTACTACCCTGTCGCCCCCGAGACAGCGCGCGAGGATCTGCGCAAGGTCGGGATCGAGCCGTCGTTCTAACGATCTGTTCCCCGCGGGCCCGGCCCGCCTCGAGTTCCGGTTCCCGAAGGGCATCGACGCATGGCCGCGAAGCAATCCGCCGGCCCCGGCCGACGCAGCAGCCGCGCCGTGCGGCTATGGGACCGCGGCGCGGAGATCGTCATCACGATCGGCGGCATGGCGGTCCTCGCGGCTGTCCTCGGGATCTGCGTGCTCTTGGTCTGGGTTTCTGCGCCCCTGCTTGTGGGTGGGCGGGCCGAGTCGCTCGTCCAGGCCCGCGCCGACGCGACAGGAGATGTCGGCCTCATCGCCTTCGAGTCAGGGTTTGTGGGCGAGCTCCGGGCAGCCGCCAAGCTCGGGCGTGACGGCATCGTCCGCTCGATCCGGGTCGCAACCGGCGAGGTCTTCGACGAACGCCCCCTCCTGCCCGACGGAGCGATCCCCCGATCGCTCGCCTGGACGCCGGACCTTTCGATGGTCGCGACGGGGCTCGAC
>SLFH01000369.1 GCA_007124345.1 Phycisphaerales bacterium
CTGGTCCATCGTGCTCATAATGCCGCTTCGGCCTTCGCCCGAGGTCCACATGTCTCGGGGCCCCCGGCCTCGGGGGGAGTCGTTGGGGCCACCACCCCACCGATTGCGATCCCTTATTGTCCGCCCGCCGAGCCCCCGGTTCAACCCGGCAATCGACAAGCCCGCACAAAGCCCTGCATTTATGCAGCACGGCCTTCGCCGCCCGCGCCGCTCGGCACTCCCGACCCGGCCCATGCGCCGGGCCGGCGCATCTCGGGCACATGCCGCCGGATCGCCTCGACCACCGACCCGTGCTCGTCGGTCGGGCTGATGCGCCGAAGATCGTCGAGCATCGCAGCGTGGTCCGGCGCTTCGCCCTCCTCGCCCGAACCAGCCCCCGCCCACGCGTTGATCCCCGGATGGTCGGTCGGCCTCAACTGCTCCGCGGCGTACGCCAGCTCCTCGTGCAGCTTCTCCCCCGGCCTCGCCCCGGTAAACGCGATGTCGATCTTCGGCCTCGCCGGGCGGTCGTGCGCCTCCGCGTCGCGCAGCGCCCGCAGCAGCGCATCGACCGCCCCCGTCGCGCCCCCATCAAGCACCCGCGGCTCGAACCCGTGCGCCCGCACAAACCGCATCGCCAAGTCCACGATCCGCACCGGCTCGCCCATGTCCAGCACAAACACCGGCGTCAGCCAGCCCTGACCCACCGGGAACGCCCCCGCCTGGATCACCAGCGTCGCGGCCTCGCGGATCGTCATGAAGTACCGCGTCATCCGCGGGTCGGTGACCGTCAGCGGCCCGCCCTCGGCCATCTGCGCCGACCAGATCGGCAGCACGCTCCCCGCCGAGCCGAGCACATTGCCGAACCGCACCGTCGCAAACCTCGTCGGCAAGCCCCGGTCGATGCACTCCCGCTCCAGCCCGCGCACAAACAGCTCGGCCAGCCGCTTGGTCGCCCCCATCACCGAGGTCGGGTTCACCGCTTTATCTGAACTGATGAGCACAAACCGCTCGACCCCCACCGCGACCGACGCCTGCGCGACCGACGCCGTCCCGAAGACATTGTTCGTGACCGCATCGGCCGGATGCTCCTCCATCAGCGGGACATGCTTGTGAGCCGCGGCATGAAACACCACATCCGGCGACAGCTCCTCGAACCGGCGCAAGGTCGCCGCCTCATCAACCACATCGTGCAGCACCGCCCGCCGGGCCAGCCCCGGAAACAGGCGGGCGATCTGGCGGTCGATCTCGAACAGCGCGTTCTCGGACCGTTCCATCAGCACCAGTTTCGAGGGGGAAAACCCCGCCGCCAGCCGCGCCAGCTCCGACCCGATCGACCCCCCCGCGCCCGTCACCACCACGCACCGGCCCGCGAGTGTCCGCTCGACCTGGGCCCGGTCGGGCTCGTGCGGCTCGCGATCGATCAAGGCGCAGAAATCGACCCCCGCCCGCCGGAGCGTCGGCGCCGGCTCGTCGATTGCCCTCGCCTCGGCGATCGCGTCTGTCAACGAGGGCATCTGCGCCACCCGCACCCCGTGCTCGCGCAGCACCGCCCTGGCGCCTGCCCCGAGCCCCGCACCCTCCGACGCTAGACAGACGATCGCCAGCCCGACGCGCAGGGCCGGGCAGATCCGCCCGAGCTCGTCGAGCCCCCCGAGCACCGGCAGCTCGCCGATCGTGCCGCTTCCCCCTCCGACCAGCACGATCCCCGCCGGGCGTGCCCGGCTCGGTTGGGCGGTCACCATCGCGGCGAGCGCGGGCGCGGTCTCCGCCGAGGCGATCAGGATCGTGGCGCCGGGGTCGGAATTGGTGCTGGGTTCGGGCATCGCTTGCGGCTCTCGGGTGGATCGGAAGGCTCGGGCGCATTCGCCCAACATCCGGTATCGGCCGCGGGACCGCTTTGCGGTCAGCCGATGGGCGGAGCCGATCGCCGCTATCGTGCCCGCTGCATGATCACGCGCATTTCCGGCAGACTGGCGGGCGTCGACGGGCTCTCGATCACGATCGATCTGGAGGGTGGCCTCGCCTACGAGGTGCTGACGCCGACCTACCTCGCCGAACAGCTCGCCTCCGGCCGTCCCATCGAGGGCAGCCGGATCGGGGGGGGCGACGGCCGCATCACACTCTGGACGCTCCAGTACCTCGAAGCCCAGGGCCAGGGCTCCTCGTTCATTCCCCGGCTCGTCGGCTTCGCCTCGCCCGACGAACGCCGCTTCTTCACCGTCTTTACGACCGTCAAGGGCCTGGGCAACCGCAAGGCGCTGCGGGCGCTGGCGGTCCCGCCGGCGCAGATCGCCGCCGCCATCCAGCGCAAGGACACCGCCGCACTGCAAAAACTCCCCGAGATCGGCAAACGCCTCGCCGACACGATCGTCGCGGAGCTCTCGGGCAAGATCGCCCCGTTCCTCGACGCCTCGCTGGAGAAGTCGCTCGAATCGGCGTCGGTCGCGGAGTCCAAGCCTCTGGGCGGCCCGGCTTCCGAAGCGGTCGACGCCCTCGTCGCGCTGGGGGAAACCCGAGCCGAGGCGGAACGCAAGGTCGCCAGGGCGATCGAACGCCTCGAACCCGAGGCCGACGCCTCGACGATCGTCGCCGCGGCGTTCGGCGCAAGCTGACGCGCCGTCCCCCACCCCGCACTACCCTGATCGCATGAGCGAACACCGCTACGCGATGATCATGGCCGGAGGATCGGGCACGAGGCTCTGGCCACTCTCCCGCAAGGACCTGCCCAAGCAGCTCATCCCGCTGTTCCGAAGCCCGGGCGAGGAGCGGGCCCGCTCGCTCCTGGAGATCGCGGCCGACCGACTCGAAGGCCTCATCCCCGCCGAGCGCCGCTACATCTGCGCCGGCGAACGCTACCGCGAACAGATCAAGGCCGCCCTGCCCGGCTTTGCCGACCCGCAGATCCTCGGCGAGCCCGAGGGGCGCGACACCGTCAACGCGGTGGGCTTCGCCGCCGCGATCCTCAACAAGCTCGACCAAGACGCCGTGTTCTGCGTGCTCACGGCCGACCACATCATCGACCCGCCCGAGGCGTTCCGCCGTGCGGTCGAGACGGGCTTCCGCCTGATCGATCAGGACTGGTACCGCTTTGTGTCGTTTGCGATCGCCCCGACCTACCCCGCGACCGGCTTCGGGTACATCGAGCATGGCGAGCCGTTCAACGCCTTCCCCGACGCGTTCAAGGTCAAACGCTTCGTCGAGAAACCGGATCTCAAACGAGCGACGGAGTATGTCAGCTCCGGCCTGTTCTCATGGAACAGCGGGATGTTCGTCTTCCACTCCGGCGCGTTTATGAAAGCGCTCAAGAAGTTCAAGCCCGAGAGCTACGAGGGCCTCAAGAAGATCGCGGGCGCGTGGGGCACGCCCGACCAGGAACGCGTGCTGAGCGAGATCTACCCGACGCTGCCCAAGACCAGCGTCGATTACGCGGTGATGGAGCCCGCGTCGTCCGACGACGAGTTCTCGATCTGCGGCGTCTCCATGCCCGTCCGCTGGCTCGATGTCGGCTCGTGGCCGAGTTACGCCGAGACACTCCCCGCCGACGACCAGGGCAACCGCGTCAGCGGGAATGTGACCCTGACCGACAGCCGCGGCAATCTCGTGGTCGGCCCCGACGACCACACGATCGCGCTGCTCGGCTGCGACAATCTCGTGGTGGTGCACACGCCGAAAGCGACACTCGTGATGCCCCGCGAACGGGCGCAGGATCTGAAACTGCTGCACGCGGAGCTGGACGAAGAGTTGCAATGAGGCGGGGCTTTGCCGATCCCGGATTGCACCGTGCCACCGACCTCGGCTCGGCGAGGTCGGTGCGTTGGATGCACGCGAACGCAGCAATGCCTGTGGCACTGGCGGCTCGCCCGCCAGTTTCTCCGGATCGCATCTTAAAGAATTCCAACTCCGACGCCTTCCTCGCTCCAAAGGAGCGAAGGAACCTTGCCACGGCTGGAGCACAACCCGACGCGAAGCGGCGGCCTGTGCGCAACCCGTGGAAAGCAACAAACAATTCCAAAGAGCCCCGAAGGGGCGAAGGAACTTTGGGATCGCACCCTTCCTCCGCCCCTTCAGGGCGGACTGAATCTTCGAATGACTTGCCACGGGTTCAGCTTCGCTTCACCCGTGGCAAGGATCCGGCGATCCTTCGGATCGCATACACACCGCCCGGATCGCCGCTCACCCGCTCGGGGC
>SLFH01000173.1 GCA_007124345.1 Phycisphaerales bacterium
ACGGCGCCCTGGCCGTCTTCACCTGCCGAGGGGCAGGCGAGGGAGTAGAGGCGGAGCTTGTGGGGCTTGCCGTTCTGATCGTGCCCGGGCGGGAAGACACCGAAGGACTGCCCGGCGCGGAAGCCGCCAGCGAGCGGCGTGCCCGAGACATCGATCTCGATGTGGCGGACGAACCCGGCGCTTTTGCGTTCGGTGCAGCGTTCGTTGGAGACAACGATCCCTTCAACGGGGTCGTTCGGCTTGACGGTGTTGAGGCGGACCTCCGGGAGCTTGGGCTCTCCGGGGATCGTTGTGGTCTTTGTGGGAGTCATCGACGGATTGTTCGTACGCCGGGGTCGAGAAGATGTTCGGGAGTGATCAGCCCCCGCCCATCGCGCCCATCATGGCTTGCTGCATCGCGGTGGCGAAGGCCTGGTCGAACCGCTGGAAGCTGTCGATTTCGCCGCGCTCGACACGCTGGGCAAGCTGACCCATCGCGCGTCCGAGGGCCTGCTGCATGTTGACGACCATCGAAGGGTCCATGCCTTCCATCGGGGGGAACGCGAGCCTCCACTGTCCGTCAACCTTGCGGGCGAGGAGGAAGTCAACCAGCATGCCCGGCAGCACCGCCGGCCCGGCGACTGACGCTTCTTGATCATCGAGCACCGAGACCCTGAACTCGCCGACCGTGGTGTTGCGGAAGTCGGGGATCTCGACATTCATCGCGGCGGCCTGCGCAAAGAAGGCGGTGTCTGACAAGCCCTGCCCGAAGCGGTCCTGCAGCGCATTCTCGAGGCGGGCCGCGCCTTCGAGGGCCGATACCGTCGCGTCGAACACGCGGCGCTCGTTGGAGCCTTCGATGTGGTACAGCCCGCGGAGATCGCCGAATCGGTCCTGCTGCATCGCATTCAGCGCTCGCTCAACGAGCGATCGGATCTGCTGCTCGTTGGAGGGGGCGGCTCCGCCGGCCTGCGCCTGGCCACCGCCGCCCCGCTCGCGAGCGCCGACCTGCGGCACCTCGTCGCGCGTCAGGATCTGCGTCAGCAATCGGCGTGCGTCGCGGAGCTGGGTCTCAAGATCAACCTGGTCGGCCCGGCCGGCCTCGACCGCTTCGGCGTAGGCGGCAAGATCGTTCAGACGCTTGGCCGCAAGCTCGAGCAGCGCGTTGCCCCGGTCGTCTTCGGCGCGGACGCCTTCGAGCCTGCCCGCGGCTTCGGTGAACGACTCGCGTGCGGCCTGCAGCGCCTCGGTCCGGGCGGTGCGTGTCCGCTCCAGCGCCTGGCGGACATTGCTCTGCGCCTCGCCGCTCTGGAACATCGGCAGCGCCGACGCGGACTCGAGCACCTGCGCCACCCGCCCGTTCAGCAGGGCGTGACGCATGTGGATCGCGCCCGCGATCTCGTTCGCCTGGGTCGCCGCCAGCGCCGAAGAGGACCGCAGCGTTCTCGAGGCGGCGGTCGCTCTCGATGCCGCCTGCTCGGCGGCGCTGATCGCCATCTCTCGCTCGGCGCTGATCGTCTCGTGCACGAACGAAACGAGGCCGGCCTCGGCGGCCTTGACGAGCATGTTCAGGCGTTCTGGCATCTCCGTCTCGTCCCGCTGAGAGAGGGCCTCGCGGAGGGCGCGACCGAGGTCTCCGGCGTGCCCCGAAGCGCCGCCGAAGAGGGCCTGGGCGAGCTCAGCCTGCGCCCGCTCGGCGAGCCGTCGGGCCTCGTCGGCCGCTTGGTTGGCCTGCTGGCGGACCTGTTCGAGGTGCTCGATGGCGGTGGTGGTGGCGGCGACCTCGCTGCGGGCCGCGTCGACACGCGCTGTTGCGAGCTTGATCTGACGCTCAACCTGATCGATGTCGAGCTGGATGAGCTCGGCGTCGTAGGCGTGCCTGTCGGCGATGCGCCGGACACGCTGGGTCTCGTGGGCCAGACGCTCGCGCTCCTCGCCCGACGCATTGGAGGTCCGCGCGTCGAGCTCGGCCTGGCGGCCCCGCTCGGTGCCTTCGAGAGTCACCTTCTCGCGCAGTCTGGTGTTCAACTGGTCGCGCTGTGCCGTCAGCTCCGCGAGCTCCGAGCGACGCTGGTTGAGCGTCTGCTCACGCCCGGTGGACTGGCGGCGGAGGTCCTGCAGCAGTTGCTCGTTGGCGAAGGCGGTCCGCTTGGCCTGCGCGCCCGCCCGCTGGGCGGCACGGACGAGCTGGTCGGCGTGGTCTGCGCCCGTCTGGGCCAGCTGCTCGTAACCCAAGAGGCGACGGGCGTCGATGATCGCCTCGCCGAGGAAGGTCTCGGCGATGAGCAAGGCCGCGGCGGCCTTCTCTCCTTCGAGCATGCTGCCCGAGCCGATCTGCGCGGGGGCGCGGATGTCCTGTTGCAGGAGGCGCCGCGTCTCGTCGGGCGCCGTCTCGGCGTGTCCGCCGCGTGTCGCGAGCATCTTCATCGATGCGTCGCGGACACTGTCGCCGGGGGTCTCCCGGTCGCAGGCGGCCATCGGGAGGGCGACAGCCGCGGCGAGCAGGATCTGGATCCGGCGCCGGGCGGCGCGTCGGGGCGGATGATTGGCCATCGTCGGGGTCTCCGCGTGCGGGCACATTGCAGCTTTGGCGGCGCAGTCCGGGCGCCGGGATCGCGACTGTAGCACAAATCGCCGGGGCGCGGCACCAAGGCCGCCCGCCGCCCCATGCGCCGGACGCAACACGATCCGCAGCGGCCCGGAGAACGGTTGCAGCTGGGGCGCAGAAGGAGACTTGATCGGTGTGTGAAAGGGTGCTGGGTCAGTCGCTGTCGATCGTCGCTGGCGGGCTCTTCAGGGTTTCAGAGAGCCAGTCTCCGATCGCTCCGAGCGCCTCGGGGGCCACCGGGCCGGCGAAGCCCGGCTCGTTCGGCGAGCCGACCTTCTTGAAGTTGTGGCTCGCGTTCTCGATGAGTTGGATCCGGGTCGCCACGCCCGGCCGGCCGATGAGCGCCGCCTTCAGCGGGGGCAGATCGTCGTCGACGGTGACCTGGGCGTCGTGCTTGCCCTGGACCACCAGAACCGGGCCCTTGTAACTCGAAGCGAGTTCGGCCGGCTCGATCGTGAAGTAGGCGTAGAGCACATCGAGGCTCGACGGATTGAAGAGCGAGGCGAGGGCCGGGTGCAGGTCCGCAGGGATGGTCCGGTCGGCCCGGATCGAGTCGATCGCCCGGTCGAGGTCCTTGCGGATGGTCTCTCGCAACGCCGCATCGGGGACCTGCAGGGGCAGCAGGCGGTCAACCTGGTCCCGGATCACATGGTCCAGCCGTCGCCCGGTCGTCCCCGCCAGCACGAGCGCCGGGGGTGCGTGCTTGCCCATGCGATCGGCGAGGGCCAGGGCGATCAGGCCCCCTTCGCTGTGCCCGAGGACCGCGACGCGGGAGGCGTCGATCCCGCCCCGGGCACCGAGGGCTCTGAGGGCGGCCTCGGCGTCCTGCACGAAGTGGTCCCAGGCGAAAAACGCGGCGACTTCGTCGGGCGTGCGGGGCCAGAGCCCCGCGTTGGCGTGCGCAGCCCGCTTGTCGAACCGGAATGAGGCGACGCCCCGCGAGGCCAGGTCGTCGGCGATCTGGCGGAGCAGGTCGGTCCTGAGCATCGGGGGCTGGTTGCCGTCGCGGTCGGTCGGCCCAGAGCCCGGCAGGAGGAGCACGCCGGGGAACGGCCCTTCCTCACCGGCGGGGAGTACGAGTGTGCCGGGCAGTTCGATCCCCCCGGCGCCGGTGAATGTGAGTTCGACCGCCCGCGGCTGGGCCTTCTCGGTCGCCGCTTCTTCGGGCGTCTGGCTCAGGGCCGGGCCCTGGGCGAGGAGCAAGGCGACGGCGCCGAACGCCGCGGCGAGGCGGCGTCGGTGTGCTGGGTGTGTCTCGGTCATCGGTGTTCCTGCGTGATCGCGGGGGGGCGCCCGGCTGTTTGGAGGATCGGACGGCCCGATTTCAGCGCGGGCCGGGCGGATCGTCCGAGGGCGTGTAGAGGTCGTGCTTCGGCTGGGGCGGTTCGTAGGTGATCGGATACTCCGGTCGGGGCCGGTACATGCTGTTGATCCAGCGCACGCTGTCACGGAAGCGGGGGTCCTCGGGCGAGCGGAGGAGCGGGCGCCAGGGACGCTCGCGGTCGAGCTCGATGATCCGAGGGTGGGGGAACTTGGAGGTCTCGCGCGGCAGGGCGAGCTGCAGAAGGCGGGACTGTTCAGGCTGTTCGTAGTCGATCAGGGGCTCGCCGTCCTCGAACCTGAAGCTTTCGATGATGAAGAAGTTGGTGTAGACGGTCTCGTCGCGGTTTGGGTGCTGGCTCCGGAGCATCAAGCGTCCGGCCTCCTGCCCGCCGTGGCAGTCGTTGGTGGCGCAGCCCCTGAAGAGCCAAGCGGTGTGGACATCGCGCCGGAAGCGTTGGAAAGCCTCTGGGTCGCCGACGACCTCGACCTCTGCGTACAGGTCGCGGGCCTGGACGCGGAACATGAGCTCGAGGACGCGTTCCGGCCTGGTTCGATACAGGGCCTGGAGGGCCTCAGGGGTGGTGGGCATGCCCCGGGCGTCGGAATAGTTCTCGATGAGGCGCTGGACGGTCTCCCGCCTGATGCGGATGCGGGGCGGGTCGGCCAGGTCGATCTCGTAGACCTTCAGGAGGTTGATCTGCTCGGCAGAGAGGAGGGGGAAGCCGTCGCGCTCGCGTCGGTTGGAGGGGCGGTCGTTCTCGTCCCGCTCGCGGAGTCGCTGCTCGCGCTGGTTCTCAGAGAGCCTGGCCTGCGCCCGCAGCAGGGGGAGTCGCCGGACGATCTCGGGCTGGCCCGGGACGCGTCTGAGCAGGGCCTCGGCCTCCTCAAGGGCGGTGGTGTGGGCCCCGTTGGCGGTCAGCCAATCGATCAGGACGACGAGCTGGTCCGCCTCGTAGTCGTCGATGGCGGCCCGCATCTCGCGATACCGCTCCATGATCGGGTCGAGGAACTGGATCGAGCGGACCCGGGTCGCCGGATAGGTGGTGGTCACCCCGCGGATGCGGAGGACGACCTCGGCGTTGTCACGCCGGACGAGCTCGCCCCGGACGGTCGTCCCGTCGCGGAAGGTGACGATGCACTCGCGTCGTTCTTCGTCGCCGGGGTCTTCTCGCTGGGGATCGAAAGTGACAGGGGTGAGCCAGCGGTCTTGCCCGGTCATCGTGGCGAGATTCTGGAGGACGGCGGCCCCCACGAGAACGGCGCCCGCCGAGGCGGGCAGCACGCAGAGGACACTGCGTGCCGTCCGGAGGGATCGGCGGGGTTTGCGGGGGTTGCTCATGCGTGCATTGTGCGCACGCCGAGCGGGAATCGCCAGTGGGGGTCAGGCCGCCTTCGCCGGGATGATCGTGCGGATCCGGTGGAGGACCCAGCGGTCGTCCTCCTTTGTGACTGAGGCGATCTTGTCCAGAGGGGTGGCCGACCCGGAGGTCAGATCCTCCAGAATCGGGGCGCCCTTGTCGTCGGTGCGGACGGTCACGGGGCCCTTGACGGCGCTTTTGAAGAGGCAGCGGTAGGGGCCGACGAGGATGACCGTCCCCCGGTGGATGATCCTGTGGACGGTGATCGAGGGCTCGATGAACCGCTCCATCGTGTCGGCGGTCTCTCCCAGCCCCTGCATCAGCCGGGCGATGGCCTGGTCGCAGGTCTGGACGGCGAACTGGAGTTCGGTCAGTTCCTCGGCGAGCGAGCCGCTGGGCTTGGCGCCGCCCGCTTTCTTGAGGGTCTCGAAGCGGGTCTTGGAGGCGTCTCGCTTTTCGACGAGCGCCTCGTACCGATCCAGCCCGGCGCCGGCGAGGCGTTCGAGTTCTTCGAGCACGCCGAGGCGGACGGTGGTGGTGATCTCCGACTCGGCGCCGATCTGGGCGCACTCGCCCGATCCGCCGAGGCCGACCTCGCCCCCGATGATGACGGCGCCGGGGGCTGTGAGCTTGCCGCCCACACGCACCGTGGCGTCGTTGATCTCTCTCTCGGCGGTGAAGTTCCTGCCGACGAAGACGAGTGCTGCGTCGATGTACTTCGCATGGAGGTCTCGGCCCGTGCGGATGACGCCCTTCTCCCTTCCGGCCATGCCCCTGGCGAGCGTGATGTCGAAGCGGGCGTCGAGGGTCGCGGCCTCGACGAGTTCGCCGACGGTCAGCGAGCCCTTGCATCGGACGGAGAAGCGGTCCTTGACGCCCTTGGAGACGCTGACATTGCCCGGGAAGTCGATGTTGCCCGTGGAGAAGTCGACGCCCCCGGAGATGTTCAGCTCGCGCTCGACGCGGATCTCGACGGGGCCGGCGATGAGGTGCCCGCTGTGGGACGCGGAGATGACGCCCTGCTCGTTGATGCGGACGGAGCGGTCGAGCTTGACGCGGGCCTTCATGCCTTCCTTGGCGGCGATGACGCGCCCTGTGACATCGACGCCGTCGGTCCCGTCGGTCTTGGGCATGAGCCTGCCGATGCGCTGGGCGGCGAGGACGACGACGAATGCGGAGCGGTTGTAGTGATCGGCGTTGCCGTCGTCGGCGCCTGAGGGCGGCTCGGGCGGCGCTTCCTGCTTTCGTTTCGCGTCGTCGAGCCTTTCCTGGATCTCGGGGTCGATGACGACTCTGGCGTCGGATCCGTGCTCGACGGGCTTGCCCTTGGCGACGACGCTCTCGTGGTCCCTGTCGGGCGCCTGGCGTGCGTCGAGGAGGAGGGCGTCGATGGCGGTGTTGTCGATGGCCTGGGGGCAGACGCCCGCCTCGACGAGCGCGGCGAGCACGCCTGCGCGATCGAGGGAGTCGAGGTCGGCGCCGGCGGCGATGCGCACCGACGCAGTCAGGCGGTCTCCCGCCTGCAAGACCCGGATCTTGTTGGAGGCATCCTGTTGGGGCATGCCCGCTCAGGCGTCGCGGTCAGGCCGCGATGCCGGCCTTTGAGAGAGTTTCTGAGATCCGCTGGGAGAGGAGATCGGGCGTGAAGGGCTTGACGACATAGTTGTTGACGCCGGCCTTGATGGCCTCGATCACGCGTGACTTCTCGGCCTCGGTTGTGACCATGATGATGGGCGTGGTCTTGTCCTGGGCCCTGTAGGCCTTGACGAACGAGAGCCCGTCCATGTTGGGCATGTTCCAGTCGACGAGGAGGAGGTCGGGCTTGAAGGCGCCGACCTTGGACAGGGCGTCCTGCCCGTCGCAGGCCTCTTCGAGCTCGGTGTAGCCGAGCTGGGAGAGGACGGACTTCTGGATGTTCCGCATGGTCTTGGAGTCGTCGACGAGCATGATGCGCATGGCTGAACCTCCCTGTGTGCTGCGCTCACGCGCTGGCGGACGCCGCCTGTGTCGGGGCGTTTGCGTTGGTCTTAATGGCGATCTGGATGGCGACCTCCCCGCAGTCGGTCATGCAGGGGATCTCGATGACGGGGACATCGGAGGTGTTGGCGATCAGGTGGCCCGAGCCGACAACGACCGAGGGGCACGAGATCGACACCTTGGCGCCGTCGAAGTTGGCCTTGGCGCCGCCGGCGACCATGTTCACCAGCTCGCCGATGGCGTCGGCGAAGTCGGGCGAATCGGTGCCCAGCTCCTCGCCCGCGAAGAGGGCGACGACGCGCCTGGCCGCGTCGTCGGGGAACGACAGCACGACCGACCCGACCACATCGCCCGACATCCCGATAATGCCCGAGACATCGTAACCGGTGTTCTTGCCCGCCTTGACGCGCGGCTCGCCGATCTGCATCGGCAGCTGCAGCATGGTCGAGAAGACATTCTGGACGCTTTGGATGAACGGGGTGATGAACCTGGCTTCCATGTCTGGTCCCTTCCTGGGGTGGGGGCGCAATCGGGGGTGTTTCTTTTTTCGTCCGTTCAGGCCGCCCGCTGAAGCTCGGGTGTCTTCCTGCCTTCGGCGGCGCGGATCAGGCCGGAGGCATCGATGATGAGGCTCACGCCGCCGTCGTCCCGAACCGTCGCCCCGCTGAGCGGCCCGGCCCGACCGACGGCCTCCAGCGGCTTGATGACGATCTCCTGCTGCCCGATAAGCTCGGAGACCCGGAGCCCGATCTGGCGTTCGTTGACCGAGAGGATCACGACGAACGGCGTCTCGGTCCGGCGCTCCGGCGGGTACTCGAAGGCGTCGAACGCCGAGATCAGGGGGAGCACCGAGCCCCGCGTCTTGAGCACCGGGCTGTCGCCGATCGAGTAGATCATCTCGTCGGACGGCCTGAGGATCTCGACGACATTGTCAAGCGGGATCGCGTAGATCTCGTCGGCGACACGGACCATCATCGCCTGCATGATCGCGACGGTCAGGGGGATCGAGATCGTGAAGGTCGTGCCGTGGCCGGGCGTGGAGCTCACATCGATGGTGCCGTTGAGCTTGCCGATGTTGGTGCGGACGACATCCATGCCGACGCCGCGCCCAGAGAGATCCGAGACCTGTTCGACCGTCGAGAACCCGGCCTCGAAGATGAAGCGGAAGACATCGCGGTCTGGCAGGGCGTCGACCTCCTCGCGTGTCGCGAGGCCGCGTTCGACGGCCTTTGAGGCGATGCGTGCGCGGTCCAGCCCGCGTCCGTCGTCTCTGACGAGGATCCGCACATGGCTGCCCTGGTTGCTGGCCTCCAGCACGATGGTGCCTTCGGGGCTCTTGGCGGTGGCGCCGCGTTGCTCGGGCGTCTCCAGACCGTGGTCGGCGCTGTTGCGCATCAGGTGGACGAGCGGGTCGCCCAGGGCTTCGATGACGGATTTGTCGACCTCGGTGTCGCCCCCGACAATCTTCAGGTTGATCTTCTTCCCGGTCTTGTCGGCCAGGTCGCGGATGAGACGCGGGTAGCGCCCGAATATCTTGTCCAAGGGCTGCATGCGAGTGCGCATCACCGCGAGCTGCAGGTCTCCGGTGACGCGGTCGAGATCTTCGGCGGAGGCATTGATCTGCTCGCAGAGGTCGGTGTCGTCCTTCTGGGCCGCGCCGACACGCCGGGCCAGGGCGGCGACGCGGTTCTTCTGCAGCACCAGCTCGCCGACGAGATTCATCAGCGATTCCAAGCGACCGACCTCGACGCGGATGGTCTGCTCGATGACCTGCTTGGCGCCCGATCGCTTGGCGCCCGTGTCCTCGCCCTGCGCCGTTTCGACCTTGGCGGCGTCGGCGAGCTTGAGCTCCGGCGCGTCGGCCTGCTCGGGCTGGCCAGAGACCACGCCGTCGAAAGCGAGGGCGCCTTCGGCGTCGGTGTCGGCCGGGAGCGAGTGCGCCTCGTCGAGGGGCTTTCCAGCGCAGACCAGCGCCAGCCGCTCGATCAGCGCGTCGGCCGGCCAGTCGTAGAGCGTCGCCTGCTCGATCCCGTCGGCCTGGAGCGTGAGCAGGAGCGAGAGGGCGGCCAGGCGAGGACGGATCTGCGAGATCGCTTCCTCGTCGGCGTCTTCGATGTTTGAGGCCGCGTCGCGTAGGGCGGTCGAGAGGCGCGTCACCGGCTCGAACTCGAAGAAGTCGACCGAGCGGACAAGGTCGTCGGAGGCGGCTGCGAGCGCCTCGCCCGCCTCGCGGCGCGAATCGGGGTTCGCCAGCGCGACGAGGCTGTCGTTGATGGTGTCGAGCGTCTGGCGGATGTCGGGCGCGAGGAATTCGACGAGCGCCATCTTGTCGGCGGGCAGGTCGATCGGTGTTGTTTGTGCGCCGAGGGGGCCGTCGGGGGCGGCCCCGGACGCTACTTGCGCCGGGGTCTCGGTGTCCGCGGCGCCGGCCTCGCGTCCCTCGCCGAAGGCGGTGAGCCCCTCGACGAGCGCGGGGTCGGGCGCTTCGAGGTCTTCGCCGGCGGAGAGCTGCTGGAACTGACGGGCGAGCAGGTCGACCGTCTGCAGCAGCATGTTCATGCACGGACGGTCGACGACGGCCCGGCCGGTGCGCGCCGCGTTGAGCGCGGTCTCCGCGGCGTGGGCGATCGCGACAAGATTGGTCAGCGCGAGGAAGGAAGCGCTGCCCTTGACGGTGTGCAGCGCGCGGAAGATCTGGTTGAGCAGGTCCGGGTCGGTCGGGCTGCTCTCCAGCGAGACCAGGTCGCCTTCCAGACCTTCGAGCAGCTCGCCGCACTCGGTCAGAAAGTCCTGGATAATCTGAGGATCAAAGCCCCCCGCGCTCATATGCGATTCCTTTCCGGCATTGTGTCAGGCGGCCTTCTTGAGTTCTGCGCCGCGCTTGCGGTAGCAGAAAGCGCGTGGGATGGGCGTCGGTTCGAGCGTGTCGTTGAGACCCCTGAGGCTCTCGGAGTGCCCGATGAAGAGGTACCCGTCGTCGGCGAGGGTCTCGCTGAACATCTGGGCGACCTGCTTCTTCATGCCGTCATCGAAGTAGATCATGACATTGCGGCAGAAGATGACATCGAAGGTGCCGTGGCGACGGGCGGCGAGGCGGTCCTTGAGGTTGTGCTGCTCGAAGCGGACCATCTGGGCGATGTCGGGCCTGATGCGGTAGGCGCCCGCGGGCATGGCCTGGAAGTAGCGCTGCAGGATGAGCGGGTTGGTCGAGCGGAGGGCGTAGTTGGTGTAGACGCCCTCCTGTGCGGCCTTGAGGACCTTGGCGCTGATGTCTGTGGCGAGGATCTCGATCCGCCAGTCGCCCAGGCGGACCCCGAGCGTGCGTTCGAGCATGATCGCGAGCGTGTAGGGCTCCTCGCCCGAGGAGCAGGCGGCCGACCAGAGGCGGAGGCGTTTGGTGCGCGCCCTGGCCTCGAGCAGCAGCGGGAGCACCTGTTTCTCGAAGACCTCGAGCTGGGGCTCGTTCCTGAAGAACGAGGTCTCGTTGATGGTGATGCGGTTGAACATCTCCTGGAACTCGTCGGTCTGGTAGGGGCCCATCGTCAGGAAGGCGATGTACTGCGTGTAGTTGTCGATCTCCAGCTCGGCCAGCCTGTGGCCGAGCCGCGATTCGAGCACGTACCGCTTGTTCTCCGGGAAGTGGATGCCGGAGCGTTGGTAGATGATGTCCGCGAGCCTCTTGAACTCGGCTTCGGTCATCGAAGGGCGCGTGGTCGTGCTCATCGCGGGTGTTCCCGTTTCTTTGCTTGAAGATCAGGCGATCAGGCGGCGACGCTGGCGGTCTGGGTCTCGTCGACCGTCCGGGCGTCGAACAGACGCGACAGATCGAGCAGGATCAGCAGCCTGTCCTCGAGCTTGCCCACGCCCGCGATGAACTCGGAGTTGATCGAGCAGACCATCTGCGGCGCCGGCTCGACGATGCTCGAAGGGATGCGGAGCACCTCGTGCACGCGGTCGACGATGAAGCCGATCACCCGCCCGTGCACCTCGACCACCACGATCCGGTTGTGCTCGGTGCGCTCGCTGGCGTCGAGCCCGAAGCGCTTGCGCAGGTCCAGGACGGGGATGATCTTCCCGCGGAGGTTGATCACGCCCTCCACCTCCGGGGGCGACTGGGGCACCCGCGTCAGGGCCATCATCCGGTTGATCTCCTGGACGGCCAGGATGTCGACGGCGAACTCCTCGCCGGCGACCTCGAAGGTCACCAACTGAAGCTGGTCGTCGCCCCCGTGCTCTCCCTGGGTCCCGCTCTTGTCGGTGATCGAAAGGTTCTCGTTCATGGCTCGGTTCTCCGTACGGATGGCCGGCGCGGCCCCCGTCGACTGCTGGCTATCGACCCCGCGAGCATCCGCCTTGACGCCCCCGGAGGTGAACTTTGAACGCCCGGGTCAGGAAGCTGTCCGCAACGCACTCGCGCCGGGTTTGACCGACGCGACGACCTGCCCCAGTTCTCGGGGTGAACCCTCAAAGGCGGCCATCCCGCGCGAGGCGACAGCGCGGGGCATGCCGTAGACGGCGCACCCTTTTTCGTGCTGCACGATGATCTGTGCGCCCAGGTCGGTGAGTTCCTTTGCGCCCTTTGCGCCGTCCTCGCCCATGCCGGTGAGCACGACGCCGAGGCATGCGCGTCCGACGGTCTTGGCGGCGCTGGAAAAGAGGATGTCGACGCTGGGCTTGTAGGGCGCCTCGGCGGGCTCTTCGCTGATGGTGAGCACCATGCCGCGCTGGCCCGAGCCGATGCGTCCGTGCTTGCCCCCCTGGATGATGTAGACGGTGCGCGGGTTGAGCACGGCGCTGCGCGTCACATGCTCGACATCGAGCGGGCAGCGGGCGCCAAGACGCTCGCCGAGCCCCTTGGTGAACAGCGGGGGCATGTGCTGAGCGATCACGATCGGCACGCCCAGGTCGCTGGGCATGACGCTCAGAAACTCTTCCAACGCCACCGGCCCGCCCGTCGAGGAGCCGACGAGCACCAGGCGGATGCGGTTCGGGTGGTCGAGGCGAAAGCCGCTGCCGTGCGCGACATTGGGCGGCAACAGACGCGAGATCTCGCCGATCAGCTTGGCGCCGGTCTCGGGGTCCGCGGCCCGGAGCTTGTCGGGCTCGGCCAGCAGCCAGCCCGCCTTGCACCGGCGCATCTGAAAGAGCGCGTCGCGGTGGGGCCGCCCCTCCGTCCAGACAAACACGCAGACCGGGGGGCGGGCGCGTTCCGGGCCGGTGGCGGTCATCGCTTCAAGACGCGAGAGATCAGGGGGCGCGCCGAGCGTCACGATCGCATCGGGGCGGAGCGTCGGCGTCAGCTCCAGAGCCGTTGCCGGGTCGGAGGCGTATCCGCAGACGGTCGCCTTCCCGGGCTCAGAGAGCATGCGGGCGACGGCTTGCCTGACGAACGCCGAGCTGTCGACGATGAGCACACGCACGCCGGCTCGATTCCCCCCTCACAAAAAGGAAGCTGCTCGCCCGGTCCGAAAAACGGCGGGCGGACCGCGAGGGGATCGGCGATCGGCGGCCGGTTCTTAACGCGGACGCAAAGAGGCGGCGGGGGACGGGCCCGCTTCCCGGTGGTTCCACCCGGATCATGGGCGGGGGGCGCGCGCCTCTTTCAGTCCGGGCAGCAGGCGCCGCGGAGCACCTCGACGGAGGCCTCTCGGACCGCCGCCCCGATCGGTTCGGCCTTTCCCCCCAAGTGGCGGGCGAGAAAAGCCTCGGCGCAGGCGATGAAGGCGAGCATGTTCTCGGGGGAGCGCAGCCCGTGCCCCTCGTTGGGGAAGAGCAGGTAGGTGACCTCGACCTCCCGGTCGGCGAGCGCGTCGGCGATGCGGTCGCTCTCTGACCGGTTCACGCGCGGGTCGTTCGCCCCGTGCACGAGCAGGAGCGGGCGCGAGATGTCGCCGACGCGGCTGATCGGCGAACGCTCCAACAACCGCTTTCGCCCCTGCTCGCTCTCGACATCGCCCACGCGTTCACGCCAGAGCGCCCGCAGGGGCTGCCAGTACGGGGGGATCGACTCCAGCAGGGTCACCAGGTTGCTCGGGCCGACCAGCGAGATCCCGCAGGCGAAGGCGTCTGGCGTGAAGGCGAGCCCGCTGAGGGCCGCGTACCCGCCGTAGCTCGCCCCCATGATCGCGACGCGGTCGGCGTCGGCGTGCCCTTGCTCGACTGCCCACTCGACCGCGTCGAGCAGGTCGTCCTGCATCGCGGCGCCCCACTGGCGGTTGCCCGCGTTGACGAACGCCTTGCCGAAGCCGGTCGAGCCCCGGAAGTTCACGCTCAGCACGGCGTACCCCCGGTCGGCCAGGAGCTGGTGCAGCGGGTTGAAGCCCCAGCGGTCGCGCGACCAGGGCCCGCCATGCACCAGCAGCACCATCGGGGGCGGGCCCGAGGCGTGGTCGTGGTGGGGTGGGAGCGTCAGGTAAGAGGGGAGCGTGAGCCCGTCGCGCGAGGGGATCTCCACCGGATGCATCGGCGCCAGGGCGAGCCCGTCCAGGTCGTCGCGGTGGGCGAAGAGGTAGCGGGCGGAGCGCCGGCCAGCGTCGTCACGCTGCATCAGGTAGTAGCGAGTCGGGGCGTCGGCGTGCCGGAACGCGACCAGCCATCGGGCGTCGTCGAGCGAGCGACCGGTCACCGTCGGCTCCCCGTCCGAGAGCGAGCGTATCGCGCGCAGGTCCGCGTCGATCGAGGGGTCGACGCTTTGCCAGCGTGTCCGGAGGTGTTCGAAGCTCGCCGCCTGCGGCTCGCGCGTTTGCGGGTGCAGCAGCACCTCCGAGGCGTCTGCGTCGGGGACGTGCGCGAGCACCTCCGGCTCGGCCCCGCGCTGGCGCACATCGATCGCGACGAGCGCCGAGGTATCGCGTCCGCGGCTGTCGCGCATGATCAGTCGGCGATCGCCGACGAGCGCCACCGGCCCGGTGGTCAGCACATCGTCGGGGGGCACGGTCAAAAAGCGGCGCAGGCGTCCGGCGTCGTTGAGTCGGAGCAGCTCGACCGACCCGTCGTCGCCCATCCTGCGGGCCAGGCGGGGCGTGCCGCTTTCGTCGAAGACCCAGCCGATCACCCCGGGCGGGCAGAGGAGCACGAGATCGAGCTCGCCCGATTCGACGTCGACGCGGTAGAGAACGTGCTGGCGAGGGTCGCGGTCGTTCAGGCCCACGATCACGCTCGTCGGCGTCGAGGGGCTCTGGTGCAGCAGCTGGGCCTGCACATTGGTTCCGGGGGTCAGGGCGAGCTGGCGGCCGTTCTCGATGTCCGCGGCGTACAGGCGCCAGTTCTCGTCGCCCCGGTTGTCGCGCAGGTAGAGCACCCGGCGCGAGCAGTACGACCACGACGATC
>SLFH01000263.1 GCA_007124345.1 Phycisphaerales bacterium
CGCCTTCGGGATGCCGATGGGGATGCAGACCGACCCCTATGCGATGGGCGGCGTCTTCATGGAGCCTGGCTCGATGCGTGGCAGCGAGGTCAAGAACTACAACCAGATCATGTCGGACCCGGCGTTCATTGCCCAGCTCGGCGCTGGCCCCGGCGGCTTCCGTGCCGAGGACTTCGAGTCGACGATGAACTACGAGCCCGTCCGTCAGCCCGGTCGCGAGATGCTCCAGTACGCCCAGCAGTCCGGCGATCCGATCTACCAACTGATGGCCGAGGTCATCATGAACGGCGGCACGTCGTTCGAGGCAGAGCAGGTGATCCGCGACATCCTCGCCGACCCCGAGAACCCTTGGTTCGAGCCAGTGTCGGCTCGGATGCCGCAGTATCAGGATCAGGTGACAGGCGATTTCCTGCCGGACTGGCGGCGCATCTCGACGATTGCTCAGTCGTTGATGGAGGACTCGATCAGCGACCCGATGGGCGACATGGTCGACCCGAACACCGGCATGGCGATGAACGTCTCCGAGGAGATGAGCCCGGCAGCCGAGTACTTCCGGCGCGCTGGCCTACCCCTGCCGACAGAGCGGTACGGCATGGAGCAGTGGCGCTCCCCAGACGAGATGGCGGCCTTCGCCGAGAATCAGCAAATGCTGCCCCAGGCGCAGCAGCAGATGAGGGCCGACCAATCGCAGTTCGAGCTGCTACGCAACCGCGCCGCGCTGCCGCAGGGCAGGGAGACTGTTTCTGTTGCTCCCCAGATCGGTGCAAGCAGGAGTGTCGGTCTGGATCGGCCGTGGATGCAGCACCTGATCCCGTCGGGGGGAGCCGGACAGCCGACGGCGGGCGCGTTTGATCTCTCGAACGAGTTCCCGCATCTCCGGTCGGACTTGCCCGCACATGGCCCCGAGTGGCTCCCGCCCGAGACCCGCCCGGCGAATGTTCAGGCTCCTGGGGGTGGCGGCACTCGCACCAGGCCAGTCAACGGGATGTGGGATCAGATTGCCGAGAGGTCGGGGCTCGGCCCTCGACCGGAGCAGGACCAAGTTCGCGGGGCGGGGCGCCAGGCGCTTCGGTCGTTCTACGAAGAGCAGGAGCGACGCCTCGGGTACGGTCGCGGGGAGGGCGGGCAGATCAACGAAAGGGATCGTCGGATGCAGCAGGGCTGGGACAGGTCAGGTCGCACGCCGTTGAACGACACGCTGGCTGCGCGCCGTGAGGCGATGCTGAGGTTCGGACTCCAGTACTGATGTCCCCACTGACGAGGTACAACGAGCGGGAGCGGAACCCGCTGACGTTGTACTCGCCGACGCGCCCGGTGCCACGGCCGCCACAGATGATCGACCCCAGCCCGGTGCTGCGGCCGGACGCTGTGATGCAGCCGCAGCAGCGACGCACTGGCGTCCAGTTCCGACCTCAACCCGGCTCGCGCCAGGGCTCTATGCTGGCCGCCCATCAGGCCCACGTCGCCGAGCACGGTCGCAAGAACGCCGAAGGCAGCCGCTGGGGCGACCTCGACGGCGGCAGCCGGGGGCTCGGCTTCCTCGTCAACAACCCGATCACCCGGAACCTGCTGGAGCCACTCAACCTCCTCGGTGTGCCGATGCGCTCCTTCGCCCTCGCCAACGAAGAGCTGGCCAAGGCCCTGCCGACCCCACTCCAACTGCTCGCCCCGACCACCCTGCTCGTCGACGAGGACAGGGTTCGCGAGGACGACCGCTCCAACCTGGAGAAGCTGTGGGACCCCACCTACGGCTGGGGCCAGAACATCCGCCAGATCGACACCGGCATCGACGGTGTCGACAAGTGGGCGAACCGGTTTACTGGTTTCGCCACCGACGTCGCCCTCGACCCCCTCACATACGTGACGTTCGGCGCTGCACCCATTGCTAGGAAGGGGGCCTCGGCCACCGCTGGCGCGGCAGCCCGGGCCCAGCGCCTCAGTGAAGCCGTCCCCGCGCTACGCGAGGCTGGCCGCTACGACGACGCGATGATCGCCAACATGCGCCGGGCTGGTCAGCGTGGACTGCACGCCGCCGACAACGAGCTGCTCGGACATCTGGGGCTCCAGGCTCCCGGCGTGCGAATGAAGGTGCCGTTCCGTAACGCCTACACCCCGGCCCTGCCCGGGACGGAGGGCCTCGCTCGCGGCGTGAACGCCCTGACCGGCGGCGTCCGTCAGCGGCTGAACCAGTCTGATCGGGTGCGCAGGTTCCAGAACGCCCGCACGCCCGCTGGCCTCGAACAGGCCATGACCACCATCACGGGTGGTTCCGGTGGTAACCGTGACTTCGACCTGGCGCTGACCCGAGTGCGCTACGACAATCTCCGCCGTCAGGGTGAGGGCATCCGGGGTATAGGCGCTCCGATGGTTGACCGTGCGATGCGGCAGATCAGGGCTGAGATCGACGAGCTTGGCATCGACGAGTTCCTGCGTCGCACCGAGGACCTGACCGCCCCCGACACCGCGCTGAACACCCTCAACCGCCGGATGGTGGAGCTGGCGAAGGAGCGGGGCATCGACATCCCCGAGATCGAGCACATCGGGTACGTGCCCCACATGCTCAGCAATGAGTTCAAGGACATGCTGCGTGACGGCTCGGCCCGGTCGGAGAGGTTCAAGAGCGCCACGGGCATCATCACGCAGGACACGCTGCGGGACTCGGGCGTGCTCTCGGCCCGAGCCCTGAAGCCCCGTCCCGGCTCGACGCTGCGCATCGACATCGACGGCAAGGTCGTCGAGATCACCGAGGGTTCGATCGACGAGATCAACACCAAGGTCAAGCAGCTGTTCCCCGACATGAAGGGGTCGGCGCTGGAGACCAACCCCCAGACGATCATGGAGCGCTACGTCGAGGGCCTCGCCTCTGACGTCGGCAACCGCTACGCCCGCCAGAGGCTGATCGCCGAGGGCAACCCGTGGGTCAGCACCATCGAGCGCGAGCTGGTCGGCAGCCGTGAGGCCGTACGTCCCGGCCAGACGGCGTCGTTCGCCGACCACGACCTCGTCCAGGGCGTGCGGCGCAGCCAGCTGAGCGAGGGCACGCCCGAGCGCCGTGCCGCCGATCAGGTGGCGAATCAGGAGAACACCCGGGTCGCTCGTGAAGCTGAGGACCGCCTCGACACCCTCATCAACGAGCCCGAGCTGGGATCGGCGTCGCGCCGGGAGGCGGTGGCCGAGGGCCTCGGCGAGGTCATCGACGAGGTGCGCCCGCCGCTCCAGGCCACGGCCCGCCAGCAGTCCGGCCGCATCCGGGCACTCCAGAACGAGATCGGCCGGGTCCGCAGCTCGGTGCGCAGCATCGCCCAGCAGAAGCGCCGCTCCCGTGAGCTAGCCCGCAAGACCATGAACGAGATGGAGGCCGAGATCAAGGACCTCGGCAAGAGGATCGGCGCAGCGAAGCGACAGGCGGGCCGCCTGACGGGCCGAGCGCAGCGCGAGTACATCGGCGACCTGAACCGCCGGATGAACGCCCTGCGCGACGAGATCGACGACCTGACGCGGGTGCTCGGCGACGGGGTGTTCGATGAGTGGGACAACCTGATCCGCCGACGCGACGAGTTCCTGTCCGAGCTGCGGGCGGCGCAGCGCCAGTACGACGAGGTCGCAGAGTCGATCTTCCAGAGCCCTCCCCCTCGGCTACGTACTCCCGAGGAGGTTGAGGCGTGGGTGGCTCGCGCTGAAGCGCAGCCGACGGGTCCCGGGGGACGTCCCCTCCCTCGGGACCCGGCCCGCGGCCTCGACGGCACGCCGCCCGACATCGACAACACGCCCTGGATCACGGCCCGCAACCGTGCCGACGAGGCGGAGCGAGTGTTGCGGGAGTCCGAGCGCACCCGAGCCCGAGCACTCAGGTCGCCCGCCGCAGCGCAGCGTCGCTTCGACGAGCTGGCTGAGGCCATCGAGAACCTGGACCCCACCGACCCCCTGGGCCAGGTCAAGGCCGAGCAGTACCTGAAGGCGCTGGAACGTGCCGCCGACGACATCGCCACGGCCACGGCCAACGCGAAGGCTCGCCGCCCCGAGCTGACCGCCAACGTCCGCAACGCCCGGGCACGGGCGAAGCGAGCCCGCGAGAAGTTCGAGGCGATGGAGGCTCCAGATAGCCGCCCGATCGAAGGCCCACAGTCGCGAGAGGCCCTCGA
>SLFH01000023.1 GCA_007124345.1 Phycisphaerales bacterium
AGCAGGACGCCCAGGTCGTTGAGGGCGGCGTAGAGGCTCGGGTCGTCTGGGCCGAGGAAGCGCCGGGCTCGGTCCGCCGCGGAGCGGGTCGCGCTCAGCGCTTCCTGCATGCGTTGGCGGCGGATGAGCATGTTTGCGTTCACGATCTCGGTGCGGACGGTGTCGGGCGCGTCGGGGCCGAGCGAGCTTCTGCGGATTCGCAACGCTTGCTGGACATGGCGGTCGGCGTTGTCGTGGTCGCCGAGTTGCGCGAAGGTCGCGCCGAGCGTGTGATGGATCGAGCCGGCGATCAGCGGGCGCTCCGGGAATCGGTCCGGGAGCAGTGCGCTGGCTCGCTTGAGCAGGTCGAGGGCGGAGACATCGCCTCCCATCTCGTCGGGCGAGGCCGCGCCGAGCAGGTCTTCTGTGAGGAAGCGGTTGATCTCTTCCTGAGCCGCGGCGTGCTCGACGGCGATCGAACGCTGTCGTTCCGCCTCGATCCTGCCGGTGATGAGGCCGGCGACGCCGAGCGCGGCCGCGAGAAACACGATTGTCGCCACACCGACACCGGCGCGGTTGCGCTGGCCGAAGCGCATCAGGCGGTAGGCGACGGTCGGGCTGCGGGCCTCGATCGGCTCGCAGCGGAGGCATCGGGAGAGGTCGTCGGCCCAAGCCCCGGCGCTGGAATAGCGGCGTTCGGGCGACTTCTCCAGCGAGCGGGCGAGGATGCGGTCGAGGTCGGCAAGCATGGAGGCCGGAGCGCGGAGGCCTTGCGTGGACCGGCTGGCCGGCGGCGGGACATGCTCGCGGATGCGCCGGAGGACCTCGATCGGGTCACCCCCGGCCTCGATGGGGGGCTTGCCTGCGATGAGCTCGTAGAGGACGGCGCCGAGGCCGTAGACATCGGCGCGGGTGTCGATGGGTCTGCCGCCGCCGCCGATGAGGGTCTGCTCGGGCGCCATGTAGGAGGGCGTGCCGATGGGCAGGCCGGAGGTCTGGGGCGATTCTTCGGCGAGTGCCCCCGCGACGGGCTTGGCGATGCCGAAGTCAAGCACGCGCGGCTCGGGGCCCGCTTCGGTCTCGGCGACGAGGATGTTGGCGGGCTTGAGGTCGCGGTGGATGACGCCGAGGCGGTGGACATGCTCGATCGCGCCGGCGACCTTGAGCATCAGATCGACGCGCTCGGGCACGCCGAGGCGTTTGGTGTTGCAGTAATCGGTGATCGGCACGCCCTCGACGAGGTCCATGACGAGGTAGGGCGAGCCGTCGGCGGTGCGCCCCGCGTCGAGGACGCGTGCGATGTTGGGGTGGTCGGCCGCTTCCAGAGCGCGGCGTTCGACCTCGAATCGTGCGGCGAGCTCGTCGGACCCAGCCGCCATGGGCACGACCTTGATCGCGACGCGCCTGCGGATGGGGGAGTGCTGCTCGGCGAGGTAGACGCGTCCGGAGCCGCCGCGCCCGAGCGGGGCGAGGAGGGTGTAGGGGCCGATGGTCGCGGGGGCGTCGTAGAACTCGGGGCGTGTCGCGTGCGTGCTGTCTTCGGCGCTGAACGACTGGTCCTCGTCGAAAGCGAGGAGGCTGCGGACCTCGGCGATCAGGTGCTCGTCGCCATCGGCGGCGTCGTTGATCGCGTGCTCGCGTTCCTCCGGCGGGAGGCGGCGCACTTGGAGGAAGATCTCCGACGCCCGCTGGTGGAGCTGCGCATCGTTCATGGCGTGGGCCCGTCGCTGGAGTTCGGGTCGCAGGCGCCGCCCTTGAGCTCTCGGCGCAGCCAGGCGCGGGCGACGGCCCAGTCGTCCTCGGCGGTGCGTTTGGAGACGCCGAGCACGCTCGCGGTCTGGGCCATGGTCAGCCCGCCGAAGACACGGAGTGTCACGACTTCGGCCCGGCGGGGGTGCAGGGCCCGGAGCTTGTCGAGGGCCGCGTGGACGGCGATGAAGTCGGGGGGCGTCTCGTCGGGGGCGGCGAGGTCGGGGCCGAGCTCGACACGCAACGCGCCGCCGCCCCGCTTCTGGGCGGATCTGGAGCGGGCGTGGTCGATGAGGACCTGGCGCAGGACTCGTGCGGCCAGGGCGAGGCGGTCGGCGCGTGGCAGGTCGTCGGGGAGCTTCGAGCCGGTCATGAGGCGGAGGCAGGCCTCGTTGACGACGGCGGTCGGCTGAAGGGTGTGGTCGGTTCGCTCGGCGGCGAAGATCCGGCCGGCGATTTCGTGCAGTTCGGCGTAGAAACGCTCGGTGACGGGTGTTTCCGGGATCGGGCGATCTTGCGGCGCGGGGCCCTCCTGCTTCAGGCTGTCGTCTTCGTTCTGCGGATGGCCGGGAAATGGCATGGGAGGGGCGACCGAAAAATCGAGAATTCTCTGTGGACTCAGCGAGTGAATTACGCATCCTCGACTGAGAGATCGGATTGTAAACGAACACGCCGCGAAGCGTTGATGGATTGTTCATCGGCGTCGGGGCTGGGAGGGTTGATCCAATGCAGAACAGAATATTGACAGGTGTGCGTTTTCTCGCCGCGGCGGGGTGCGCCGTGCCGCTGTCAGCGGCGTCCGGACAGGAGTTCTTCATCGGGGCGGGCGATTCCGCCGCGCTTGTCGCGGCGATCTTGGACGCCAACGCCGATCCGGCGCCGGCGACGATCCATCTTGCGAGCGACTCCACCTATGTGCTGACGGCCGCGGCGCAGTCATCGAGGGGCTTGCCGCAGATCACCAGCGAGATCACCATCAACGGCAACGGCGCCAGCGTGATGCGCAGCCTTGCGACGGGCACGCCGGACTTCAGGATCATCACGGCATCGGCCTCGGCTGTCGTGACGATCAACGATCTGACGATCACCAACGGGTTCAACCGCGCCGGCGCGGGGATCGAAAACGCTGGTGAGATGACGCTGAACAATGTCATCGTGACCGGCAACGACGCGGGGAACAGCTCCGGCGGCGGGATCTTCAACACCGGGCCGCTGACGCTGGTTGATTCCTTTGTCACCAACAACAACGCCGGGGGCAACGGCGGCGGCGGGATCTTTAGCCAGGGCGCCGACGCGGAGCTGACCATCATCGGCAGTGTCATCAGCGGCAACACACTGGCGTCGAGCGCGGGCGGGGGCATCCGCAACCAGCCCAGCGCGACCGCGACCGGCGGCGTGCTGACGATCGTCGACAGCGTCATCAGCGACAACTCGGCGATGGGCGTCAACGGGAGCGGGGGCGGGATCAGCAACTCCGGATTCGTCACCATGACCGGGTCAACGATCTCCGGCAACGAAGCCGCGAACACCGGCGGCGGCATCAGCACCACGCGGACCGTCGACATCGTTGACTCGGTGGTCACCGAGAACTCCGCCAATGACGGCGGTGGGCTGCACAACTCCATCGGGCATGTGACCGTCACCGACAGCGAGGTCACCGACAATGTCGCCGAGAGCCTCGGAGGCGGGCTGTACAGCACCGGCACCAGCGCAGCCAACACGAGTCTGACACTGACCAACTCGCTCGTCTCGGGCAACACCGCCGACCGCGGCGGCGGGATCTACAACCTCAGGACGCTGGTCATCGAGGAGAGCCTGATCGAGGAGAACCTCGCGTCCGCCGACGGGGGCGGCATCGCACACGACAACAACACCACCGAACTCGTCCGAAGCACCTTGAGGGGCAACACCGCCGGCACGCACGGCGGCGGGATCTCCAACGGCAGCAGCGGCACGGTGACGGTCGAGCAATCCACGATCAGCGCCAACCACGCCGACGGCGACGGCGGCGGCGTCCATATCTACGGCCTGAACATCGGACGCACCGAACTGATCAACAGCACCGTCAGCGGCAACAGCGCGCTCGGCGACGGCGGCGGCATCAACAACATCAAGACCGCGTCCGAAAAACTCGTGCTCGTCAACAGCACCGTCTACGCCAACAGCGCCGACGAGGGCGGCGGCATCCGCAACACCGGTTGGCAGTCCGGCGTCTTGCTCAGCAACAGCGTCGTGGCGGGCAGCACCGGCGGCGACATCGTCGGCGATTACACCGATGTCATCTACAACATCGTGCAGGACGGGGTGGGTCTGACCAACCCCACAAGCATGAGCGGCGACCCGACGCTCGGGCCGCTGGAGGACAACGGCGGCGCCACCCTCACCCACGCCCCGGCCTTC
>SLFH01000201.1 GCA_007124345.1 Phycisphaerales bacterium
AGGATCATCGTCAGCAGGTACAGCCCCAGCGGCACCACCCACAGCAGCGGCACCGACGCGACATCCGTCGTCAGATGGTGCGTCACGCCGAGCATGAGGCTCGAAGGCACGAACGCGTAGAACACCCAGCGCAGGCGCCGGCGCCACTCGATAGGGTCGGCCCGGTCGCGCCTGCGCTCGATGACATCCGGTGTCGGTTTGTCGGGCTTGGGCGAGTTTTTGACGGCGAGAAGGCCACCGGCGAGCAGGAGGATCGCCGCGAGCGTGTACGCCCCGGCCCAGGCCCACGCCTGCTCGGGCAGGCTGAGCACGCGCTCGATGATGAAGGGGTAGGCGAGCAGACCGAGGAGGCTACCGGCGTTGCTGGCGGCGTAGAGAAAGTACGGATCGTGCGCTCGCGGGTGGGCGGTGTTGCTGAACCAGCGCTGCAGGAGCGGGCCGCTGGTCGCGATGGCGAAGAAGGGCAGACCGGCGCTGACCGCCAGCGCCTTGAGCAGCCAGAGTGTCGGGCTCGCCTCCGCGTCGGGGCCTTCGCCCGGGGCGAGCATCGGGAGGGCGAGCCCCGCGGCCCCGAGCACCAGCGCGTGGACGATGAGCTGCGATTTCAGGCCGAGGCGTGTCGTGATCGCGTGGCTGTAGAGGTAGCCCGCCAGGAGCGCCGCCTGGAAGAAGACCATGCAGGTGTTCCAGACCGCGGGCGCACCGCCCAGGATGGGCAGCAGCCCCTTGGCGACCATCGGCTGCACAACGAACAGCAGCGAGGCCGCCAGGAAGATCGCGATCGTGAACACACCCGCCATCGGGTCTCCTGTGGGACTGGGCTCGGCCCCGAGGGTATCGCGGTTCAGCGGGCGGCAGGCGGGCTTGGCTCAGGCGTCGCCGGCGGGGCGGCTGACGCGTCCGCCGCAGAGAGGGCAGACGCCCTCATCCGAGAACTCCGCGACGTGTTGGCAGGTGAGGCAGAAGCGGCGACCCCCGCCCCGGGTCTCTTCGACCAGGCCTGTGAGGAACTCCTGGGTCCGGTACCGGACGCTGGCGCCGCATTCGGGGCAGGTCGGGTCTTCGATCCCGCGGATGTCGTACCCGCAGCGGTGGCAGCGTTCTGTAGGATCGAGCTTCATCGGGTGAGAGAGGATACCTCGCGGGCCCGAGGGGCGCGTCTACAGTCGGCCCGTGCAGGACACACCGACCCAAGAGAACCCCCACTACTCGGCGAAGCGGCGCTTCGACGCGGTGATCTTCGACATCGACGGGTGCCTGATCCCCGAGGATTCCTCGCCCCTGAACGCGTCGGCCCTGGCGAGAATCGCCGAGCACAACCGGCGGGCGATCGGCGAGGGGGACCGGCCTGTGGTGACGGTCTGCTCGGGGCGGCCCCACCCGTTCGCCGAGGCGATGTGCCGTTTGCTGCACAACACGACGCTGCCCTGCATCGCCGAGAACGGGGTCTGGCTCTTCTTCCCCGACCAGAACCGATCCGAGCGCGACCCGGCGATCCGGCCCGAGCACACCGAAGCCGTGATGGAGGCGACCAAGTGGGTCGAGACCGAGCTCGGCCCGCGGGGCGTCTCGATCCAGCCCGGCAAGGCGAGCTCGATCAGCCTCTTCCACCCAGACCCCGCGTTCCTCAAGGAACTCTGCCCGATGATCGAGCAGGCGTTCAGAGTCTGCGGCTGGCCGTTCAGAGTCTCGATGACTTGGCGGTACATCAACTGCGACCTGGCGCATGTGAGCAAGTCGACAGCGATCGAGCGGTTCATTGCCGCGACGGGGATCGCTCGCGAACGCCTCGCGGGCGTGGGCGACACGCAGGGGGACATGATGATCCGCGAGCATGTCGCGTGGTTCGCCTGCCCGGCCAACGCCGACGAGAAGCTGAAGGCGCACGCGGACTATGTCTCGGCGCACGCAGAGATCGAGGGGTCGCTGGACATCCTTCAGAAGCTTTGCCAGGGCTGACCGGCCTTCGATCAGCCGGCGGGGCAACAATCACGCGATGGACCCCGACGACCATGTGTGCCTCTGCTTCCGCGTCTCCTTGCGGAAGATCCGGACCTACCTCAACCGCGAGGACCCGCCGGTCGCATCGCTGATCTCTGAGTGTCTGTCGGCGGGGACGGGGTGCCAGTGGTGCGTGCCGTTCCTCAAGCACCTGCACGCCCAGCACCAGCGGGGTGAGACGCCGGACCTGAAGATCTCGCCCGAGAAGTACTCGCAAGGTCGCAGCGCGTACCACAAGAGCGACGCGCGCGACGAGGGCATCGTCCGCGAGGCGACCGGCGAGGGTGAAGACTCCTGAAGATTTCGCTTTTGCGGCCCTATTGCCCCGAGTGCACGAGCACACGCACGCGGACGCGGTACGCCCGGTCGTTGTCGACCGGGGTCAGCAGCGCTTCGTAGGGGCCCGGCTCGCCGTAGTGGGTCAGGCGGATGCTGTGCGAGGCGTTCACCTCGGCGACGGCGTTGGTCGCCGAGAGCCTCTCCTGTCCCTGCGGCGTCTTGATGATGATCGCGCCGTTGATCGGCCCGCCCGAGAGCGAGGTCGCCTCGAAGAGCACATGCCGCCGCTGATCGTCGAGGCGGAAGGAGTGCGAGAAGATCACGACCGAGCCGGCCTCGACCTCGACCTCGCGGTTGATCAGCTCGCGTGACTCGCGTTGCCCGCACCCGGCCAGCAGCATCGCGACGGTCGCGGGCACGACGGCGCGGCGCCCGGCGCGGGCGGCTCCCGACGGCTTCACTTCGCGCAGCTCGTCCATGACTGTGCCTCCGGAAACCCTATCGACGCTTTCGGGCCGTTCGCTTTACGACGCGGCGCTCGCGTGGGCCGGGGCGCCGTGGAGCGGGAATCTGGCGCACAGCTCGCGGACCTCATCGCGGACGCGGGCGGTCTCGCCCTCGTCGCCCTTGGCCTGGAGCACGCGGTCGATCATCGACGCGACGGTCTTCATCTCCGCCTCGCCGAAGCCCCGCGTGGTCGCGGCGGGCGAGCCGAGGCGCAGCCCGCTGGTGACGCGCGGGGGACGCGGGTCGCGGGGGACGCCGTTCTTGTTGCAGATGATGCCGGCGGATTCGAGCCACTTCTCCGCGTCGGCGCCGGTGAGCTCCGCGTCGCGGGTCCGCAGGTCGACGAGCATCAGGTGGTTCTCGGTGCCCCCGCTGGAGATGCGGTAGCCCAGATCGACGAGGGCCCCGGCGAGCGCCCTGGCGTTGGCCTTGACCTGCTTCTGGTACGCCTTGAACTCGGGCTTAAGGGCCTCGCCAAAGGCGATGGCTTTGGCCAGCACGATGTGCATGAGCGGGCCGCCCTGGGTGCCCGGGAAGACGGCGCGGTCGAACTTCTTGGAGAGCTCTTCGTTGTCGGTGAGGATCAGGCCGCCGCGCGGGCCGCGGAGCGTCTTGTGCGTCGTCGTCGTGACGACATCGCAGTGCGGGAAGGGCGAGGGGTGCTCGCCCGCGGCGACTAGGCCGGCGATGTGGGCGATGTCGGCGTGGAGCAGGGCGCCGCACTTGTCGGCGATCTCGCGGAATCTTGCAAAGTCGATGACGCGGGGGTAGGCGGAGTAGCCGCACATGAGCAGCTTGGGCTTGTGCTCCATGCAGACTTTCTCGACGGCGTCGTAGTCGATGCGTTCGAATTCGGGGTGGTTCTCGTCGTAGTGCAGGGGGTAGTGCACGGGCTTGAACCACTTGCCGGACATGTTGACCTTCAGCCCGTGGCTGAGGTGCCCGCCGTCGGAGAGCTCCAGCGAGGCGAAGGTGTCGCCGGGCTGGAGCAGGGCGAGGAAGACCGCGGCGTTGGCCTGCGCGCCCGAGTGGGGCTGCACATTGGCGAAGCTGCAGTTAAAGAGCTTCTTGACGCGCTCGCGGGCGAGGTCCTCGACCTGGTCGTGGAACTCGCAGCCGCCGTAGTAGCGCGCGCCGGGGTACCCCTCGGCGTACTTGTTGGTCAGGCATGTGCCCGCGGCGTGCATGACCGCGGCGCTGGCGTGGTTCTCACTGGCGATCAGCTCGATCGTGTTCTGCTGACGCTCGGTCTCGCGTTCGAGCATGCCCGCGGCGTCGGGGTCCTGCTCCCGGATGAGCTTCAGCA
>SLFH01000197.1 GCA_007124345.1 Phycisphaerales bacterium
CCCGTTGGCGACGCTCATGTCCACGCGCGTCACCGGGATCACCGTCACGCCCGCCGCCGAGGCGTGCACGACCGCCTTGCCCAGCGTCTTCTCGCCGGCTGCGACCTCCGCGTCGGGGTCGTCGGTGTCGCGGACGACGACCATCGGGTAGACCGCCTCGTGGCTGACCGCCGGGCGGGCGACCAGCGCCAGGTCCATGAGCTCCGGCGCCGACTCGGGGTTGGCGATGGGCACCAGGATCCGCGCGGGGGTCTGGCCGGCGCCGGCGGGCTCCTGCTCCTCGGCGATCGCGATCTTGCGCCCGGCCCGCTCGACGAACCACGGGCCGATCAGGCAGGTGACCAGGATCATGAAGACGGCGCCGTTGAGGATCTCCTCGCCGAACAGCTCGATGCGGAAGCCGACGAAGACCGCCGCGAGCGTCGCCGCGGCCTGCGGGACGCTCAGCCCGAACATCACATCTCCCTCGTCGCGGTTGAAGCCGAGGACGCGTTGGGAGAGCTTGGCCGCGAGGTATTTGCTGAGGGTGACGGTCCCGGCCATGACGCCGGCGGCGAGCCAGGCCTCCGGGCTCGTGGCGATCAAGCCGACATTGACCAGCATCCCCACCGAGACGAGGAAAAGGGGCACAAAGAGGGCCTGGCCGATGAAGTTCACCCGGTTCATCAACGTGCCCTGGTTGGGGATGAAGCGGTTGAGCGCCAGCCCCGCGAGGAAGGCGCCGATGATCGGCTCCATGCCCGCCAAGGGCGCCAGCCACGCGCACAGGTACCCCATCGCCAGCACGAAGACCACATCACGCACGCCCCGGTCGGGCAGGTGCTTGAAGTACCGCCCGGCGATCAGCGGCACGCCCCAGAGGATCGCCCCGACATAGACGCCGAGGAACCCGACGAGCTGCGCCCAGAAGAGCGGGGTCAGCTCCCCCTCCTGCGAGCCGGCGATGATCGCCAGAATCAGGAGGGCGGTGGTATCGGTCATCAGCGTGCCGCCGACGGTCGTGGTGACGGCGCGCGTCTTGTTGACGCCGAGCCTCGCGACGATGGGGTAGGCCAGGAGGGTGTGCGAGGCGAACATCGAGGCGAGGAGGATCGCCGCGGGCCACGACATCCCGAGGAGGGTCTTGGCGGCGATGATGCCGAGGACCAGAGGGACACCGACTGTGATCGAGCCGAAGATCAGGCTCGTCCGCCGGTGGCGTTTGAACTCGTGCAGGTCGATGTCCAGCCCGGCAAGAAAGACGATGTAGAGCAGGCCGACGGTCCCGAGCAGGATCACCGTCGAGTCACGGTCGAAGACATGTAGGGCATGGGGGCCGAGCACGATCCCCGCCACGAGCAGGCCCACGATCGAGGGCAGGCGGGCCATCCGGGCGAGCAGAGGCGCCAGGAAGAGCACCAGCAGCAGCCCGGCGAAGATGCCGACCGGCTCGCCGACCAAGGGCGTCGCGTCCCGCACAGCTTCGACCACTTCAGCGGCGGTCCCCTCGGCGACCGAAGCGGTCGCGGGATCGGCATTCGCTTGGGATGTTGGCTCGGTTGGGTCTTGCATCGCCGCCGGAGTGCTCTGGACAGAAGGCGAGCATCCTACCCGGGCGGCCTAGCCGGGCCAGATCGGGGGGCGAGGGCAGGCCGGGACGGATCAGTCGGTCGGGGGCGGGGTGGCCTTTTTGGCGATCGGCTTCTCGCCGCGGAGACGCCGGGCGATGTCGGCCTGGATCAGGCGGTCCTCGTGGATGGAGAAGTGGCTGAACACCCATGTTCCGGCGGTCCAAAAAGGGTCTCGTCCGGGCGGGGCGGTGTTGTGAGCGCCAACCCAGGTGTCGTGGCAGTGGGCGTAGGGGATCAGCTCGAAGGGGTCCTGCTCGAGTTCCTCGTCCAGGCGTTTGAGCAGGGCCGAGCCGGGCTTCATGTCTCGGGCGGCGGGGTCGGGGGCGATCTTGGTCGCCAGGCGGGCGCCGCGGTGGGGGGTCGCGAGGGTGAAGAGCCGCTTGATCTGCAGGCGGGGCCCCTGCCGGTTGGGGCTGGCGGCGAGGCGGGCGACCAGGCCGCCCATCGAGTGCCCGACAACATCGATGGGGATGGTCTCGCGTCCCTCGCCGGGCCAGCGGTCGTGGACCTTGACGGCGACCATCGAAGCGATCCGCTTCAGATCGCCCCGCATCGGGTAGGCGAGGGGCCAGAACTGGTCCAGATCGCCGCATGTAAGCTCGGAAAGGCGGGAAGCGAGGACGCGTCCGCCGAACTCCGGGGAGCGCCAGCCGGCAAGCAGGAGGACCGGGCGCTGGAGCGGGATCTTCTTGGCAAGCATCCCGGCGAGGGCGTCGGCGAGGGCGTCGCTGTCGAGGTGGAAGTCCGGGTTCTTCCCCGTGCGGGGGAGGAGGGCGGGGGCGCCGACGATGGGCTGGTAGAGCAGACGGTCGATCACGCCCGGGCGGGCCGACGGGGCGTCTTTCGGCGGCTGGTCGGGAGGCTCTGGGGAGCGGGGCTGCTGTGATTCCTCGTGCAAGTCGGGTCGATCCTTTCCCAATGACCGGAATTGGTAGGCCCCGGGCCGGCCGGGTGTGCGTGTGCGCCGGTCGGGGCCGGGCGGGGTTGGAGTGGGGAGCTTCGGCCGCGGGTTCTCGGATGACTCTCCGAAACCGGACCCGCGGATTTCAGCGAACCCGATCACGCCGCGGCGCGGCGATGGAGCGATCTGGCATGAATCTTCGAACGATCCTTGAACGATTCGGGGCGCTGCGGCGTCGTGGTGTGTGCGCCGCGATGGCGATGGTCGCCGGCGGGCTGGGGCTCGCCCCTGTCGCGGTGGCCGGCGAGGAAGGCTCGGGCTCGTTCATCAGGTCCCAGGCGTGCGAGAGCGGGATGCGTTCGACGCTGGAGGCCGCGGTTCGCGCGTACAGGCCCGCGGGGGATCGAGGGCCGACGGTGTTCCTGGTCGCGGCGGTGCACATCGGCGACGCGTCGTACTACAACGAGATGCAGACATTTCTTGATGCGCAGGATGTGGTGCTGTTCGAGGGCGTGCGGGCGCCGAGGTCGGGCGAGGACAGCCGCTGGAGCGCCGAGACCGACGATCAGCAGCGGGCGATGGTGAGCGAGCGACGCGCGGCCCTGCTCTCGAGATGGATCCAGCGCCACCGGCGTGCGCACGGGGAGCTGCCCGGCACGCTCGGCGCGATCGATGTGCCTTCGGAGATGCTCCAGCCCGCGCTGATCGACGCGTGGGGCAACCCGTTCCTCTTCGGCGTGGTCGATGAGGGCGAGGCACCCGCGGCGTGGGTGATGAGCCTCGGCGCCGACGGGCGTCTCGGTGGCGAGGGCGTCGATGCGGACATCGTCGTTTCCCCCGATTTCACAAAGCGGTGGGAAGCGCCGACGGCGCGGGCGCAGGGCATCCAGCAGGAACTGGCCGACGCGCTGGGGCTGTCGTTCCAGGGCTCGGTGATGCAGCATGGCGCGCCGAACTGGCGCAACAGCGATGTCTCGATCGATGTGATCACCGAGCGGTTCCGCGAGGTCGAGGCCGACCGGTCGGGCGAGGCGTTTTTGAACATCATGTCCGGCGGCGGTTTGTCAGGGCGGATGGCGACGGTCGCGGTGAGACTGATCGGGGCGTCGCCGCGGATGCGCGAGGTCTTCAAGGCGATGATCGTCGAGACTCTGGCCGACGCTGAGCGGGCGATGGCCTCCCAGCCAGCCGCGATGCAGCGGATGATGCAGGTCATCCTCCACGATCGCGACGAGGTCGTGCTGAGCGACATCGGGCGCGTGCTGGAGGAGTCCGGGCGCTACGGCTCGATCGCGGTGATCTACGGCGCCGCGCACCTGCCGGGCGTCGAGAAGGGGCTCAAAGAGCGGTACGGGTACACGCCCGTCGCGACGAAGTGGATCCCCGCGATCCGCGTGGACCTCGAAGCCGCGGGCTTCAGCGAGCGCGAAGCGCAGATGATGCTGCGGACGATGCGTTCGAGCCTTGAGCGCCAGCTCCGGCGCGGGGAGCGCGGGGGGTGAGCGGCGCCGACGAGCACGCGCCGAAGCGGTGCGCCTCGTGCGGCAGGCTGTTCAACTGGCGTCGCAACTGGGCGAAGAACTGGGAGAGCGTCAGGTATTGCTCCGATGCGTGCCGACGCTCCAAGCCCGGCGTTCGGGACAAAGCGCTGGAGCGGGCGATCATCGAGCTCCTGGGCGTACGAGCGAACGGGGCGTCGATCTGTCCTTCTGAGGCGGCCAGACGTGTTGAGCCGGAAGACTGGCGAGGTCTGATGGAGCCCGCGCGGCGCGCGGCCGGGCGGCTTGTCGGCGCGGGACAGGTCGAGGTCACGCAGGGCGGACGCGTGGTCGAGATTTCGGAGGCGAAGGGTCCGATCCGGATCCGGCGTGGGGACAGGTTTCCTACGATCGCGTCAACGATCAAGACATGAAGCACATCCGAAGGGAGCCCCGAGCATGAAGCCGCAGTTGATCTTGTTTCTGTACTCGCTTCTGATCGTGGGGGCGGGGCTTGTCGCGTTCACGACGGCGCCCGAGGACGCGAACAAGGCGACGGCGCTGATCGCGCCGGTCCTCGGCGCGATCGTGACGGTCGCGCTGGCGGCGTTCTCGATGGGCGCCAAGAGCCCCAAGGCCAAGCGTGGGCTGCTCTACGGGGCGATCGGGTTCGTCGCGTTGTTCGGGCTGTCGGTGGCGGGTCGTGCCGCGACGGCCGGGGGCGATCCCGAGAAGGCGTACCTCACGCCGATCCTGTGGACGATCGTCGGTTTGAGCGTGCTGGCAGTGATCGGGGCCATTGTTGTGGCCAAGAAGTACTACGCGTCAAGCAGCAAGGCTCTCGATAGCGGGGCGTAGGATCCGCTGCAGCCGATGCTGTGCCGCGACGTTCGCCGCCGGCGTCGGCTCTGACGGAGTCTGCCACGCATGACCGAGCCGGTCAACGACGATGCTGGGGCGGGGGCCGCGTCCGACGCCTCGGGCAGCGCGTCGCATCGATGGCGCGTGCATGCCGACCGTGTCGCGCCGCTCGTCGACGGCATCGAGTACTACGGCGCGGTCCGTTCTGCGTTGATCAAGGCGGAGCGTCAGGTCTTCATCGTCGGCTGGGAGATCCACAGCGAGGTCGACCTGCTCCGGGGCGAGGACGCTGAGCGTGCCGAAGAGGAGAGCGACTGGCCCGTCCGCTTTGCCGATCTCTTGCAGGCGGTTGTTGAAGCGAGGCCCGAGCTCGAGGTTCGCCTCCTGATCTGGGAGGGCTCGTCGATGTTCGCGCTGGAGCGCCAGCACCTGCCGCGGATGAAGCGGCCATGGGACAAGCACGATCGCATCAAGTTCGTGTGGGACAAGGACACGCCCCCGCTCGGCTCGCAGCACCAGAAACTCGTCGTCGTCGACGACCGCGTGGCGTTCGTCGGGGGGATGGACCTGACCAAGTCGCGCTGGGACACGCACGAGCACCGCCTGGAGGACAAGCGTCGGCGCAACCCCGGCCTGATTCCCGGCTACGGCGATCCGTACCACGACGCGATGCTGGCGGTCGATGATGAGGCGGCGGCGAAGATCGGGGCGTGGTGCCGCAAGCGTTGGCGGCGGGCGACGGGCGAGGAGATCGATGCGCCGGGGCGGGATGAGGGCGAAGATCCGTGGCCTGAGGGCGTCGAGCCGCTGCTCACCGATCGCGAGGTCGAGTTCGCGCTGACCCAGCCCGATTACGCCGGTCGTGAGGAGTTGCGGGATGTCGAGGCGTCGTTCGTCGAGCAGATCCGGGGCGCCGAGAAGCTGATCTTCATCGAGACGCAGTACCTCGCCTCGGGCAAGCTCGCGGACGAACTCTGCGAGCGCCTGCGCGAGGAGGACGGGCCGGAGGTGGTCGTGATTCTCCCCTTCGGCTGCCCGGGCAAGCTCCAGTCGATGGCGATGGACACCCGACGCGACCAGTTGTTCGAGCGTCTGCGCGAGGCCGACGAGCACGGCCGCTTCGGCGTCTACTGGGCGACGCTGGACGATCGCGACACCGAGCTGCCGTTCGAGCATTCCGTGTACATCCACGCCAAGGTGATGGTGATCGACGACCGGCTGCTGCGGATCGGTTCCGCGAATTTCAACGGCCGCTCGATGGGGCTCGACACCGAGCTCGACGCGACGGTGCGCGTCGGCGAGGACGAGTCCGACGCGATCGAGGCGATCGCGGGTTTTCGGCGGCGGCTAACCGGGTATCTGCTGGGCGTCGAGGCCGGCGAAGTTCAGCGCGCCGAGGAGGAAATGGGTTCTGTGCTCGGGGCGATCGAGTCGGTCCGCGGGGGCAAGCGGACGCTCGCGCCGTTCGAGCACTGCACACCCGAGGTCGCGCGCAGCATAAGCATCGAGATCGAACTCGCCGATCCCGATCGGCCGCCGAGCCAGGCCGACGCGCAGCGGGCCCTCGACGCGTTTGCCAAGAGTGTCCGGAAGAGGGACAAGCTGCAGAAGGCGTGGTCGATCGGCGTCGGGTACGTGCGACGATTGAAGTTCGCGTTTTTCGGGCTCGCGGTGCTCTTGCTGCTGGTCGCGCTTTGGCGCGTCACGCCGCTGGGCGAGCTGGCCGATCGTGAGCGGATGGAGGGGCTTGTCGAAACGATCCGCCAGAGCCCCGCGGGCATCGCGGGGGTGATCGGCGTCTTCATCGCGCTTGGGAGTTTCGGCTTCCCGATCGTCGTGCTCGTCGCGGCGTCGGGCGCAATCTTCGATATCGGCTGGGCGCTGACGATCTCGATCACGGGCGTGCTCGGCGCTTCGCTGGCGGGCTTTGCGTTCGGTCGTATGGCGCCCTCGGGCATGCAGCGCCGGTTCGCCGAGGGCAGGACCAAGAGGGTGGCGAAGTTGATCAAGGGCGAGGGCGTGCTCTCGGTCGCGGTGATCCGCAACATGCCGGTTGCGCCGTTCGCGGTCGTCAACGCGGCGTTCGGTTTTACGGGCGTGCGCTGGCTGGATTACCTCGCCGGCACGCTGATCGGTATGCTGCCGGGCATCGTGCTGCTCTCGGCGTTCGGGCGCGAACTTGGCAAACTCGTCACCGACCCGACACCGGCGAGGCTTGGACAAGCCGCGGCGGTCGGCGCGGGCGTCCTCGTGATCGCCTTTGTCGCCCAGCGCCTAATCAAGAAGTTCGCGCCCTCGCCCGTGGAGGAAGACCCGGACGAGGACGAGGACTCGGAGCAGGAAGATTCCGACGGGAACGCCCGCAAAGGGGGCGCGTAGCGTGCGCCTCCGCGTTGTCTCTTGGAACATCCACGCCTGCGTCGGCACCGACAGGCGCTACGACCCGCAACGCGTCGCCGAGGTGCTCGACGAGATCGACGCGGACATCATCGGCCTGCAGGAGGTCGACTGGCGGCGAGACGACTTCGAGGGCGCCGACCAGTTCTTCCACATCGCCCGGGCGCTCGATATGAAGCCCGTCGAGGGCCCGACGCTTCACGACCACGCCGGGCGCTACGGCAACGGCCTGCTCACGCGCCTGCCGGTGCTCTCGGCCTCGAAGCTCGATCTGGCCCATCCGAGGCGAGAGCCGCGCGGCGCGATCGACGCCACGCTCGAAGCACAGGGGCGGGAGGTCCGCGCGATAGTGACGCACCTGGGGCTGGCCAGCCGCGAGCGCCGGCGCCAGATTGCGATGATCCGCGACGCGGTCCGTGAAAAACCCGCAAAGCAGATCCGCCTGCTGATGGGGGATATGAACGAATGGCTGCCGCGTAGGACGGCGGCGAGGGTGCTCACGCCGGACTGCTTCGAGGCGGAGTTCGGCGCGCGGAGCTTCCCGAGCTTCTTCCCGATGTTTTCGCTCGACCGGATCTTCGCCGACCCAGCGCCGAGCGTCGCCGAGGTGCGAGCGGAGAGAACGCCCAAGGCCCGCCTCGCCTCGGACCACCTGCCGATCGTGGCGGATCTGGAGTGGGACTTGGGACTGAGGTCAGGCGCCGATTGAACGGGGAGTGAAGCAGAATACATTCAGTTCTCGCCGGAGTCGTCCTTGCTGCGTGAATCGAGGTACTCGATAATGAGCTGTTCGAACTCTGGAGTGATCATCTGTATCGTGCGGGCCTCGATGAACGCCTGCTCGCGAGAGACGCCTTTGTCGAGCACGCGATACGCGATCCAGCCCGGCCCGGCTCGGTTTCCTGTTCTGCAGTGGATCGCTGCGGTCTCACCGGCGGCGTCGGCCTCCAAAAAGGCTCTCCGCGAGGCGTCGATGATCGTGCTGTCCAGATCATCGGGGCCCGAGAAAGGAATGTGGACCCAACGCATGCCGCGCGACTCAACAGCGTCCGCCTGGTCGTAGTCGGGGTTCTCTTCGGTCGGGCGGAAGCTGATCACCCGTTGGACGCCGAGTTCGCGGAGCATCTCGAGCTCTTCGGGAGAGGGCTGGTGGAGAATGAACCTATGGCGAATCCCGCCGAGCACGGCTTCCGGCGGCGGAACTGTCCCGGGCCCGATCCGCGCGGTCGGTCTGCGGCCCGCCTCGTGCCCCTCGCGGACGAAATCGCTCACGCCGGCCGCGTGCGACCAGAGCAACGCGACGACCTCCGGATCGTCCGACCACTCTTCAATCTTCACGCCGTTGTCGGTTTTTTCGACATGGAGCTCGACCGCTTTGTGTTGTGCAAAGAGCTCGGCGAAGATCGGATCCCACATCCGAACCCGAGCCCCGGCTTCCATCCGGGCCTGCATCGAGAACGCGTGGTCCTGCAGCCGGGCGATTACCTCGGGATCGTCGGACTCGGTGGTCGCCTCGACGCCGCGTTCAGTGTAGATCACAACGCGACGGATCTTCGGCGCATCGGAGAGCAGTTGCTGCCAGACGCGACGGTCATGGGCGAGCGGGTTGAACCTCGGCTCGCCCGGCTCGCGTAGGGATGATGCGCCTTCGGCGGATCCGGATTGCGCTGCAACCTCCGAAGTTCCATAGCCCACGGTGACGCCGAAGCCGGCTGCGGCCATCAGGACTCGTGCGGAGAATGCTTGATATGGTCTTCGGGGGCGGGACTGGAAGGTCGACTTCACAAGAGCACTCCTGGGCTGCATGATTCGTTGGATCGTGAGGCCCGCACGGATCAGTTGTCCAACGCGCCGCTCCGGATTCTATTTCAACGATGTGCCTCGAAAGAGCGTCGAGAAAGCATTCCGTCAACGTATTGATGACTGTACTTGCGTTCTGCGTTCATATGCTGTCGGTCCGAGGCCTATCCGGCCTTGGATCATGCTTCCAGAGCACCCCGCCGTGCGTTGACGCATCGTCCCGGAGTCCTCGGGCCAAGACCAAGTCGCGGAGCACGCCTCCGCCCAATGTCCTGCGCGGCAAGGGATCGTGCCGGATCAAGGAAGCCGCAAGGACGCTTCCGCTCTCATCGAGCGACAGTGTTAATGTGTGAGCGGCCGGCCGCGATGTCGGTCTCGTACGCCTCGGCGGATGGGATCGCCCAAAAATAACCGAGGCCGCGCCACCCGTTCGGGCGCGGCCCCGGGATCGCGGCCAGAGTCGGTTGTTGCGTCGTGTCAGAGTTTGGCGGCCTGGCGGCGCAGCTCGCGGACGGCCCGGACCATCGCGGGATGATCCTGGAGCTCGTTCTCCGGCAGGCCGGTCAGGTCGACTTCCCACAATTGGATCGGCGCGTTCGAATGGGCGAGCTCCGGGCGCAGCAGTCCGAGCAGCTTCGGCCCGGCGAGCAGCCCGACGGTCCCGTGTCGGTCGGCGGTGCTCTGAACCCACCGGCCGATCTCGCGCACGAAGCGCCGGGTCTCCACTTCGTCGGGTCCCTGCGAGGGGGTGTGGACAGCGGCGTCGGCGTCCTTGCCCGCGGGCCGGGCCGGCCTGCGGGGTTCGGGGTCGTGCTCGTGATCGTTTTGAAGCGCGTCGATCTCGCTGAGGCGGAGGCGGTCGCGCTCATCGAAGAAGCATGTGAAGAGCCGCGCCTGGCGTGCGTCTGCGAGAACGATCGCCTGACCGGGACTGTCAAGGTTCGCTGTCATGGCTGCATCACCTTCCTTGGTCGGTTGGTGTACTGAACTGCTCCCGCCCGTGTTCCGAGCGTGCGCCCCGCCCCGGGAGGTCGGCCGATGCCCGACCGGAAGGCGTTCCGTCTCTCTCGGTCCTGCAGGGCGACCGCTTTCCTGCGGGCGGCTCGACCAGGATCGAGGGCGCAAACCCGGCCCTCGCGACCGCGCCGAGCAGCGCCGACGGGTCGCACCGGTCGTCGTGCCAGACAAGCACCGTGCCCCGGCACAGGTCGGCGCGGACATCCGTCACCGAATTGATCGTCCGCAGCGCCCCGCAGACTTCCTCGCGCGAGCGGTCGTTGTACATCCGGCCCACGAGCATGACTGTGTACGGCGTGACCATGGCTTCACCTCACCTCCACGCTCTCCCGAGCGCGTCTCGCCGCGTCAGGAAGGCGACGCGTTCTCATCAACGAGTCTCTTCGATCGGACAACCGTTGGTGGGCGATCCCGCCGCCGAACATGCGCTGCAGGTGCAACTCGGCCTCGAACCAATTCAGGCGTTCGTTGCCGCCGTAACGCAGCCAGAGTTCTTCGGCGATCACGGCGGTGAGCCGCTCCGTCAGGTCGACGTCGGTCTGCGGGTCCGCGGTCGGTCTGATGACGAAGCGCATGGTCTTCCTCGCTTTCCTAGTGTTCGGCGGTGACTCTATCTCCACACTACGATCATGCTCTTTCTGTACACCGCTTCAACAGGGAAAATTCCCCGATCGGAGTGTTTCAGTCGCGAACCGACTGAAGTTCACTCCCGCAGGACGATGTTGGTATCCTCACCCAGTGATGAAACAGGAACCGGAGTCCGGGGAGTTCGGCGCGGATCAACACCCGGGCGAGTTAACCGTCGGCCAGCAAGCGGTTTTCCTGCTCCGCAATGAGGCCCTCGCCTCGGCGCTGCCGCCGATCGTCGCCGTCGATGAGCGGGGGCGCATTGTTTTCGCCAGCGACGGCGTCCGGGAGTCGCTCGGCTGGGACCCCGGGGAACTACCGGGAAAGCGCGTTTCCGTGCTCTTGCCAGGCGACCCCGACGAACGGGAGCTTGACAGACTGATCAAGCGGCTCGTCGCCAGGCCCCGCGAGGCATTCCGCCTGCCAAGGGTGTTCAACGCGGCCCGGAGAGACGGGGCGATCCTCCCGTTCGAACTCACGGTCTCACGGGTCCATGTGCCCGAACGCGGCGGCCATGTCCTTTTTGGGATTCTTCGCGATGTCTCCAAGCGTGTCACGGCCGAGACCCGCCTCCGCAGCACCGAGCAGACCCTCCAACTCTGCCTCGAGACGGCCTCGATGGGCGCGTTCGAATGGGACGCGGACTCAGGACGCCTCGTCTGGGATGACCGCCACCACGCCCTCTTCGGCTTCGACAAGGGCGAAGAGGTCAGGCGGGGCGAAGACGCTCTGGACACGATCTTTCAAGAGGACCGCGAGCGTGTGGCCGACGCGTTGCGTGTCGCCCTCGAGGGGGGCGAGCGGTTCGACATCGAGTACCGCGTTCCGACTCACGACGGGGGCGTGCGCTGGCTGGCGACCGTCGGGCAGCGGGACCGGGCCCCGTCGGGTCGGACCCGCCTGATCGGCGTCACCTCCGACATCACCAGGCACCGGCTCTCGGAGGAAAGCCTCACCCGCCGCCAGGGCGATCTGGAGCGAGAACTCCTCGAACGTTCCGGCCAGCTCGACCACTCCAACGCCCAGCTCCGCGTCGCCGACCGCATGGTGGCGATCGGCACACTCGCGGCAGGCCTCGGCCACGACATGGGCAATGTCCTCCTCCCCGTGCGTGCCCACCTCAACGCGGCCGGCGTGGTCACGCAGAACCCGCTGGTGGTCGATCACCTCGACGCGATCGGCCGAAGCATCGGCTACCTGCAGCAACTCGCTGACGGCCTGCAGTCGATGGCCTCCGAGCCCGAGACGCAGGCCGGGCGAACGCCCTCGACGGACATCCATTCCTGGTGGTCGCGTGTCGGGCCCCTCTTGGTCAAGGCGCTGCCCAAACACATCGGTTTCCGGGAGGACCTCCCGCCGGACATTCCGCGTGTGGCGCTGCAGGAGCACCAACTCACCCAGGCGGTGCTCAACCTCGTCGTCAACGCCGGCGAGGCGATCGGCAACACGCCCACCGGGGGGAAGGAGGCGGAGGTGCTGCTCAGGGCGAGGGAGGTCCGTTCCGACGCCCGCCACGAGGTCGAGATCTGCGTGGCCGACAACGGGCCCGGGATGACCGACCATGTCCGGCGACACGCCCTCGACATGTTCTTCACCACCAAGCAGCGGGGGATGGGCACAGGCCTTGGCCTCACCCTGGCGCGAAGCGTTGCGGAGCGGGCCGGGGGGTCGGTCGAGATCGACTCGATGCTCGGCCGCGGCACGAGCGTCTCTATGCGGCTTCCCGCCTGCCGATCCGAACAGGCCACGGGGAAGGCCGGGCGCCCGGTCGGCCGTGCAGGGCCGGCCGGTTCGAGAAAGCGCGTGGGCAAGAAACGGGACGAAGCGATCCGCGTCTTGTGCGTCGACGACCACGCTCTGCTGATCGAGGGCCTGAAGGCCCAGTTCGGGCTCGACGATCGGGTCCGCGTCGTCGGGGCCCTCGCATCGGCCGAGGGGCTTGTCGAGCGTGTCAGGGAGTTGCGGCCGGACATCGTGCTTCTGGACATCGAGATGCCCGGCCCCGACGCGTTCGAGGCCGCCGATCGCCTGCGCAGAACCTGCCCGGAAGCCCGGGTCGTCGTCCTCAGCGCCCACATCCGAGATGGGTACCTCGCTTCGGCCAGGCGCTGCGGCGCGTCCGGCTATTTCGCGAAGTCCGATTCCCTGGAAGACATCGTCGACGGGATCGTCCGTGTGGCGAACTCTGGAGGGGCGGGGTTCGTCATGGGCCCGAAGGTCCGGCGCCGATTCGAAGAGCGCGGCGACCGCGGCGAAGCGGATGGCGTCCTCCCCATCCAATCGCTCACCTCACGGGAGGTCGAGGTGCTGCGACTGATCGGCAAGGGCCTTACTCGCACGCAGATCGCCGCCGAACTGTCGCGCAGCCCCAAAACGATCGACGGTCACCAGAGCAGCATCATCCGCAAGCTCGGGGCCGAAGGCCGAGCGGACCTCGTACGCCTCGCGATCCGCGAGGGCTTCGCCGAGGCGTGAGGGGTGAGATTCATCGGAGGCGGGCGGCGAGGGCTTGGTGTCCGGCCGATGCCGCGTAGTCCTCCGGCGTTTCGCCGAGTTCGTCGGTCGCATGGACGCTGTAGCCGAGCGAGAGCATCCGCTCGACGAGCGCCGCATCGCCTGTTGCCGCGGCGGCCATCAGCGGGGTCATGCCCCACGCGGTCGCGTCGCTCGCGCCGGCCTGCGTTGAGAGCAACGCGTCGACGATCTCGGTCCGCTCGTTGATGATCGCCCAGGTCAGCGCAGTCCAGTCCGAGTCGGGCCGGACCTTGCTCGGCGATGCGGCGATCGACCGGTCGTCGGACAGGCGTATCCGCACCAGCGTGTCGTCCGGCGGCGCATCGGCTTGGCGCAGCAGCTCTGCGAGGTAGCGGTCGATCAAGGGGTTGCTCGCGATCTGGCCCAGCCTGACGCCTTGGCTCCGCAGCCCGATCGCTTCGCGGATCATTGTTTCGTCGCGCGCCGGGTCGATCGCCCGGGCGAGGCGGACCAGGTTTGGGAGCGAGCCCGGTTTGGGCGCGGCCCAGACGAACACGGGGCGCCCGTCGACCGGGACAGGCCGCCGGATGGAGGCGCCGGCCTCGACGAGCATCGAGATCACATCCGGCGACGCCCTTTGCAACGCGAAGAACATAAGGATGCATCGCGTCTGCATCAGGCGCAAACTCGGGATCGGCCCCCGCGTCGAGCAGCAGGCGGACGACCTCGGCGTGATCGAGGCGCACGGCTTCGATTAGGGGCGTCGTCCGTAGGCGCGCCTTGCCGGACAGCAGGAACGCGGTCACGCTGGTCTCGGTCAGCACGGCGTCTGGGTCGGCCCCCTTCGCGAGCAACGCAGCGACGCGACTGGCGTCGCCGTCGCGTGCGGCATCGACCAGCCGCGACGCCCCGGGCGGGGAAAGCAAGAGCGCTGCCGATGCGATCACGCAGGCTGTAACCAGCACGCAGACCAGCAGGAGGCGGGGCTTTGTCACCATAGATCGCCAAGCATACGAGCTTGCTATTGAGACTCGGTCTCAATAGAGTTCCAACCCCGCCAGACGGCGTGGGGGATTCGGGAGGTTCGTATGGGCTATAGACGCTACGCGTTTGCGGTCATCGCGGGGATCGCGGCTGTCTTTGTGCTTTCGATGCACGCGG
>SLFH01000073.1 GCA_007124345.1 Phycisphaerales bacterium
AGGTACGCCGCATCGGCAAGGTGCATCGCCAGCCCCGCGGTGATCTTCTCCCGCGGGGCGAGCGTCGAGCTCAGCAACGTGATCGCCTCACGGCCGGACATGGCCCGGATGGCCCGCTCGATGTCCGCCCGCTCGACGATGGTGATCAGGCGGACGACGCCCCGTTCGTGCTCGACCGCCGCGTCTTCAGGGTCGTCGATCGCTCTGAGGGCGACGGTCCCGCCGCGGTCGACCAGCGCGGGGTAGGCCGTGAGCGTGCCGCCGGATCGCCGGACCTCGACGGACTCGGGCAGCTCGCCGAAGTCCCAGGCCGTCACGCCGTCGCGGGTGTAGTCGCTGGTGGCGATGGAGCCGGGGGCGAGGCTGTCGGACCCGGCGAGCTCGCGCCGGATCGCCTGGAGGTCACGCCCGGCGCCGACGGTCGAGCCGTCCTCCCCAACGACGCGGAAGTTCAGCTGCAGGTGCTCGGGCAACTCGACCTTCCGCCAGACCTGCTCATCGATGCGGTGCCCGCTGTCTTTGACGAGAAAGTCGTTGATCGCCGCCGCCAGCGGTTTGTCGGTCGGGGGCTCAGAAGCCATGAACCGCTCGGCGAACGCGGGCGCGGGGCCGAAGAGCCGCCGGTGCGTCTTGGGCAGCGCCCGGATCATCGCGACGACCTTGTCGGGCACGAGCCCGGGCACGAGCCAGTCGGCGGTCGAGGTGTCGAACCGGGTGACGGCCTCGATGGGGATGGTGACGGTCACGCCATCGTCCTTGGCCCCAGGCTCGAACCGGTAGCCGACAGGGAGCGTCGCGCCGGCGACCTCGACCCGCTCTGGAAACCTCGCGACGGCCCGCTCATCGGGCCGCTCGTTGACGATGTCCTCGTGCGACATGAACAGCAGACGGGGCTCGGTCTTCTCCGCGTGCCTGCGCCAGCGCTCGAACTTCTCGCCGGTGTAGACATCGTCCGGGACGCGCCTGTCGAAAAAGTCGTAGAGCGCTCTGGGCGACGCAAGCAGGTCCTTCCGCCGCAGCCTCGCCTCCATCCTCTCGATCTCCTTGATCAGCTTGCGGTTGTGACGCACATACGGCGCGCTGGACTTGTAGTCCCCGTCGACCAGCGCCCGCTGGATGAACATCTCGCGGCAGGTCTGCGGGTTGAGCGGCCCGTAGTGCACCTTGCGCTTGGGGATGATCTCCAGCCCGTACAGGCTGACCCGCTCCCACGCGTTGACGCGGGCGCGACGCGTTTCCCAGAAGGGCTCGTGGTGCGTTCGCTTGACCAGATGCATCGCCGCCTTCTCAATCCACTCGGGCTGCACCGGCGCGATCGTGCGCGCATACATGCGTGTTGTGCGCACGATCTCGCCCGCCATCACCCACGCCGGTTTGGCGTCAAAGAGCGCCGAGCCCGGGAAGAGATGGAAGCGGACGCCGTGCGGCGCCTCGTATTCGTGCCCCTCCCCCTTGCGCCCGACCTGGGCGACCAGCCCGGGCAGGATGGCGCGATGGACCGCCTCCGGCAACGCCTCGTGCGAGCCCGCTCGCAGCCCGAGCTCTCCCGCCAGGTCCCGCAGTTGCCGGTGCACATCCTGCCACTCGCGCAGACGCGTGTACGACAGGAAGTTGTCCTTACACCACGCGCGCATGCGGCGCTGGTTGAGCTTCTTCTGCTCGACCTTGACGATGTCCCACAGCCGGATGTAGCTCAAGAAGTCCGACTCTTCGTCGCGGAACCGGGCGTGGGCCTCGTCGGCCTGCTGCTGACGGTCCATCGGCCTGTCGCGCGGGTCCTGCACCGAGAGCGCCGCCGCGATGATCAGCACCTCGCGCACGCACCCGTACTCCCCCGCCTCGATCACCATCCGCCCGATCTTCGGGTCGATCGGCAGTCGCGCCAGACGCTCGCCCAGCGGCGTGATCTCCTCTTCCTCGTCGACCGCCCCGAGCTCCAGCAGCGTGCGGTACCCGTCGCGGATCGCCCGGATGTCCGGCTTCTCAACAAACGGGAAGCGGTCGATCCGGCCCAGGCGGAGCGCCTTCATCTGCAGGATCACGCCCGCCAGGCTCGTCCTGAGGATCTCCGGCTCGGTGAACTCCGGGCGCTCGGTGTACGACTGCTCGCTGTAGAGGCGGATGCAGACGCCCGGACCGACTCTGCCGCAACGTCCCTTTCGCTGCTCGGCCGACGCGCGGCTGATCGGCTCGACCTCCAGCCGCTGCACCTTGTTGCGATGGCTGTAACGGCTGATCCTCGCCACGCCCGTGTCGATCACCGAGCGGATGCCCGGCACCGTCAGCGAGGTCTCGGCGACATTGGTCGCCAGCACGATCCGACGCCCCCGACCGGCCCTTGCGAAGACGCGCTGCTGCTCCTCGACGCTCAGCCTCGCGTACAGCGGCAAAATCTCCCACCCCCGCGACTCGTACTTGCGCAGCGCCCGTGCCGCCTCGCGGATCTCTCGCTCGCCCGAGAAAAAGACCAGCGAGTCGCCCGGGTGCGTGCGTTCGAGCTCCTCGACCGCCTCGACCAGGCCGGACGCGAGCTCGTCGCGGTCGGGGTCGTCCGTGCCCGACGCCGGGCGGTAACGCACCTCGACCTGATACGTCCTGCCCGAAACCTCGATGATCGGGCAGTTGTCGAAGTGCTCGCTGAACCGCTCCGGATCGATCGTCGCGCTGGTGACGATCACCTTCAGGTCCGGGCGCTTGGGAAGCAACTGCTTGATGTAGCCCAGCAGGAAGTCGATGTTCAGGCTGCGCTCGTGCGCCTCGTCGATGATGATCGCGCTGTAGCGGCGCAGCATCCGGTCGGTCTGCGTCTCTGCGAGAAGGATGCCGTCGGTCATCACCTTGACGAGCGTCTCGGGCGAGGTCTCGTCGGAGAAGCGGACCTTCGCCCCCACCGCCCTCCCGTACCCCAGCTGGGTCTCCTCGGCGACACGGCGCGCGATCGACCTCGCGGCGATCCGCCTCGGCTGGGTGTGGGCGATCGTCCCGTCGACCCCGAGCCCCAGTTCAAGACAGATCTTGGGGAGTTGGGTCGACTTGCCCGAGCCCGTTTCGCCGCAGATCACCACCGCCTGGTGCTCCCGGATCGCCGAAGCGATCTCGTCCTTCCGCCCGCTCACCGGCAGGTCGAAGGGGTAGACCAGGGTCGGGCGGATCGTCGCCCGCTTCTCGCGCAGGGCGATCGAGTCCTCGATCGCCTTCCGGACCGAAGCGACCGCTTGGGCGTCCGGCCGGCGTGCCTCGCGCAGCCCGCGCAGACGCCGTGCGAACCGGGGCCGGTCGGCCCCCATCGCCTTGTTCAGCAGTTTGGAGAGTTTGTCCAGTTCGTCGCGCACAGTCGGAATCAGTAGGCCGTCCTTGGATGGTGGCGGGGCCAGGGGCCTCAACCGGTCCGGGCGTGCTCGTGACGGAGCTGCCCGCAGGCCGCGGCAATATCGCGCCCCCGGCTCGCCCGGATGTGGGCGTTGACCCCCCGCTCGCGGAGCAACGCCTGGAACTCGTGCACATCCGAGGCCCGGGGCCGCTTGTAGGGCGTCCCCTCCACCTCGTTGTACCGGATCAGGTTGACATTCGCCCGCAGCGTCTTGGCGATCGCCGCCAGTCGTATCGCGTGTTCGGCCCTGTCGTTCACGCCCCGCAGGAGCGTGTACTCCAGCGTGATTTCACGCCCGGTCTTCTGAAACCACTTCGAACAGGCCGCCAGCAGCTCCTCGATCGTCGTGTACTCCGCCCAGGGGATGAGCTGACGGCGCAGCGCATCGTCCGGGGCGTGCAGCGAGAGCGCCAGGGTCACCGGCAGCTCCAGCTCATCGGCGAGCTTCTCGATCGCCTTGGGCAGGCCAACGGTCGAGATCGTGATCCGCCTCGCCCCGATCCCCAGGCCCCAAGGCGCAGCGATCGTGCGCACGGCCTCGACCACCGGGCGGAAGTTGCTCAATGGCTCGCCCATGCCCATAAAGACGATGTTGCTGATGCGGCCCACGCCCTCCAGTTGCCCGAGCCTCCAGACCTGCTCGACGATCCGCCCCGCGGACAGATTCCCGTCCAGCCCGCCCATGCC
>SLFH01000339.1 GCA_007124345.1 Phycisphaerales bacterium
CGAGGCCCTGCACGAGGCGCTCGAAGGCGTCGACATCGCCCGCGGGCCCCGACACGACGATCGCCCGCCCCGTCGGCGCCTGCGCCATGCTCAGCGCCCGGCGCTGGCGGGGCGAGAGCAGCCGCTGGGCGATCGCCTCGATCCGGCTCGGGTCGGCGTGGTGGAGGGGGATAACGCGCGAGATGCGCGTCGAATCCGCGTCGCGTTCGGTGTTGTTGTCGGCCCGTGGATCGAGCTCGCCGATCAGGGCCGTCGCCTGCAAGAGCAGCGCGCGCGGGCCGACGATCGTCAGCTTGTTGACCTCGTCCATCGAGAGCACGGTCGGGCGCCGGTTCTCGGGCACGGCCCGGAAGAGCGCCTGCACGCTGGTCATCGCTTCGCGGCTGGTGACCGTCTGCAGCTCGAAGGTGACCATCTCCCGCTCGCCCTCGCCGATGTCCGGCGCGTCGAGCAGAGCGACGAGTTCCTCGACCGTTTCGAGCCGCTCGCGCGGGCCCACGGCGATCACCGAGTTGGTCCGCTGATCGGCCTGGAGGCTGACGCCCCCGAGCCCGAGTTGCTCGCTCTCGGTTCTGCGATTGCCCTGGACCTCGATCACGATCTCGCGCCGGGCGATCAGGCCCGTGAGCGCGCGGACGACCTCGTCGGCCCGGGCGTGCCGGAGGGCGAACAGGCGCGTGTCGGAGTCGATCGTCCGCTCGGCGTCGATCGCTCGGATGATCCTGCCAAGCCGCTCGGCCTGGGCCGCCGTCTCGATCAGGATGACCATGTTCTGGGCCGTCACCGGCGTGATGCTGCCGTACTCGCCCACGAGGGGGGCGAGCTGCTCGGCGACCGCCGAGGCCCGCGCGTTGCTGAGCGGGATGTTCACCGTCACGATGCGGTCGGGGGTGATCCCCTCGGGCGCCTCGCCGTCGAAGACCGGCGTCGGGCGCCGGAAGGCCTCCTTGAGGCTCGACAGGTAGAGGTAGTTCTTCTCGCGTCGGAGGTGCACGCTCTGGGGGGCGAGGTTGAGGTTGAGGATGCTCAGGGCCTCTTCGAAGGGGAGGGCCTCGCCGCTGAGGAAGGTCATCGACCCGCGCGGAACATCTGTCTCACGGATGATCGGCAGACCGGTCTCCGCGGAGAAGAAGTCCAGCACATCGCGGAACGGCACTTCCTGCAGCGAGAACCTGACCGGCCCGGGCTTGATCGGCTCGGACTCCGTCGATTCCAAGGCTGTCGGTTCCGGTTCAGCGTTCGCCGCCGATACGGGCATACCCGCGATCGCGGCGAGAACCAACGCGGCGACAACGCCATTGGATCGGTGCTGTTCCATCAGCAACTCCTCTCGGCGGGCTCCGTCCCGCCGCTTTTCTGCTCGGCAGGCCCGCATCTTACTGGATCAGCGCCTTACGGCGCTGGACGCCGGTTGGCTAGCGTCCGGTTGAGGGGCACGACAAAGCGGTCCCCGTCGATCTCAAACCACGCTCCGCCCGAAACATCCCCGCCCACTAGCCTCGCACCGAACAGCGAGTCGCCAACCGACAGGCTGCGGGTCGCGGGGCGGTCGCCGTCGAGCATGACCACCACGCGGAGCTCGTTTCCCTCGAAGATGCCAGCGACGCGCCATCGCTCCCAGCGGGGCGGAGGCGGCGGCGGTGCCGGCTGTTCCGCGGGCGGGTCTTCCCTCGCCACCTGCGTTTGGGGCTCTGGCGGGGGCGGCGGCGGGCGGAACCGGTTGACCGAGGCCAGCCGCAGCCTTGCTTCGGCGCGGGTTGGGTCCTCCTGCACCACCGATCGCTCCGCCTCGCCGGCGAGGCGGGGTTCGTAGAGGGCGGTGATGTCGGCCCGGACCTCGAAGCGCCGGCGCTCGTCGCCGATCGGGCGGATCGACCACTGCGGGATCGAATCGACCCAGGGCTGGGACTCTAAAAGAGAGATCAGGTGGGCGAGGCTCTCGTGCCCGCCTTGGCCGGTGACGCTGGCACGGAAGACGCCGAAGTCCGGGCGCTCTTCCAGGCGTCTTGCGATGAGGCGTGGGGCTTCGCCGCTGTGGCGGGCGTTCGCGAACGGGTTGGCCTGGCCCCGCGGGGGGTTGGTCGAGACGCTGATGCGTTCGAGGCCGGCCGTCTCGGCGGCTTCTCGGAGGAGGAGGCGTAGGCGGTGGTCTGCCTCGTCGGGCTGGCCCCCGAGCATGCCCTCGGAGAACGACGCGAACCTTCGCCGGAGGTCCGAGCCCTGGGCGAGGCGGGCCTCGAACTGGGCGTTCTGGTTCTCTTTGGTCTCCAGTTCGCGGAGGATGCGGTCGCGCGGGGCGACATACCACGAGCTGTACGCCCGCCAGCCGAGGAAGGCCGCGAAGGCGAAGACAACGAGCCAGATGATCGGGGTGCGCCAGCGCTTCATTGCTCGTCCTCCGTGTCCTTGTCGGGGATCGGGGCGACGAGCCCCGAGCGGAGGTTGAGCGTGAAGGCGCTGCCGGTGTCGGGGCCCTGGGTCGAGACGCGGTAGCCCCCGCCGGCGATGAGCATCGACCGCTGGCGTTCGAGCACCGAGGCGCCCGCCTCGCCCCTGGGGATGGCGGAGATGCTGACGCGGACCTCGCGTCCGGTGTTCCACTGGCCGTCGAGCGGGCCGCCGCCACGCCTTGGCGTGTACGAGAGCTCCGAAGTGGCGCTGCCCTGGAGCTGGCTGAGCAGGAGTTCCTCGGTCGAAAGCATCCGACGGGAGATCCAGTCGAGGTGGGCCATCCAGTCCGGGGCGAGCCCGGCGCGTGCTTCGAGATGCTCGACGCGGGCCTGGAGGAGGAGCTGTTCGATGTACTGCTCGGTGAACTGGCGGTTGGTGTCGTTGACGACCGAGAGCCGGGCGTTCAGGCGCGAGAGCTCCTGGTTGGCGAAGACCCAGCCCCCACCGCCGAGAACGATCAGCCCGAATCCGGCGGCGAGCGCGCCCATGCGGTACTTCGCCGAGCGGTCCGGGCCCTTGCGGGGATCGAGGAAGTTCAGCAGCCTCGGCTGCGGGGCGACCGCCAGGCCGATCAGCGGGAGCAGCCTCGCCAGCTCATCGTCGGCGGGGCCGTTCTTCGGGTCGATCTTGATCCAGCCGGGGAGCCCGACGGCCCGAGCGGCGACGCCGATCGAGTCGCCGCAACGCTCGGCGACGCGCGACGCGATCCCATCGGCGCCGAGCACGAGTACGGCTTCTGAAACGCCGGGCTCTGAAGCGCTGCGTGCGGCGACCCAAGTCCGCCTCGCCTCGACCGCCAGTCGTGCGGCGAATCGCTCGCGGGACTCGGCGTCGTCGGTCTCGGGGGTGCGGACCTCGCCGGGGCGTGCGGTGACAAGCCGCCCGCCGCTGATCCAAGCGAACTCGGTCGAGCTCGGGAGCACCGCGATGGCGAGGACCGACCCGTCGAGCGCTTCGGGCTCGCGCCCCGCCAGCTCGAGCATGCCCAGCGTGCGCAGACTGATCGCGGCGGGCTTGATCCCCGCGGCTTTGGCCATCTCCTTGAAGAAGGCCATCCTCGGGCCGGTGACCGCGGCGGCCAGCACGGCGGGGCCGTCGCCGGCCTCGGCTTTCTCGCCCTTCTCCCGCTTCTTCGCCGCGTCGAGCGGGATGTAGTCGATCGAGGCCTCTTCGAGCCCGACGGCGAGCTGGCGGTGCAGTTCGAGCTGGACGACGCCGGGCACCTCGTCTTCGCGCACGCCGGGGGGGCAGACGACGCGCTTGAGCACCGCCTCGCGCCTGGGGAGCGAGATGAGGACGCGTCCTCGCTTGGCCGCCTTGCCCATGCACTCGGAGATCCACCGCCCCATCGCGCCGGCGTCGGCGGGGTCGAGCCCCTCGGGCCTGGACACCGAGGCCCACGAACGCAGCACACACGACTTGCCTTTGCGCACGATCGTCGCGACCGTCAGGCGGTCGTGGTCGAGGTCGATGACAGTTGTCGACTTAGCGGCCATGGTCAGTCGTTCTCCGGCATTCGCCAACGCCCGAGGCGCCGGTCCCGGACCGGCAGCTCGTCGCCCTCCGGCGCGGGTTCTTCGCGTGAAGCGGCG
>SLFH01000278.1 GCA_007124345.1 Phycisphaerales bacterium
AGGAACGCGTCGTCGAATCGCTTGGGGTAGAACGCCATCTCCTTGGTGCCGATGCGGATGGACTCGACCCCAGCTTCGGCCAGCGCCGCGAGCCAAGCGGCGATCTTTCGGTTGTTCAGAACCATCGGGTCGCCGCCCGAGAGCAGGATCTCGCGGAGCTTCTCGCGTCCGGTCTCTGGGTGCCGCCCCCCGTTGGCCGCGACTAGAGCGTTGTGCTCCCTGATGTACGCGACAACCTCGGGGATCTGCGCGAGCCCCTTCTTCGCGACCGTGCCGTCTTGACGCTCGATCTCCTTACGCGCGATCAGCTCCTCGCGATAGCAGAACCGGCAGTGCGCCGAGCATGTCGAGATGACATACAGCAGCCCCATCTCGTACTTGTGTAAAAGCCCCTCCACCGGGCTGTAATCCATCTGGTATCCCGGATCCTCAGAGCCCGCAAGGTCCAGCGTCTCGTCGGGGCTCGCTTTGACCAAACGCTGGAGAGCCGGGCTCCGCCTGGCCAGTTCGTAGTAGTGCCTGGTAACCTTGACGGGCATCCGCGTCTCGACATCCCGCTCGCCCCCCTTGAGCGTGCGGAGCTGGACGACTTCAGCGGGGCTGTAAAAGTCCAGCATGTCTTGGGGGGCCTTCTCGTCGAGGAAGGGCGCCAGCCCGTTGATGATCTCCCGCTTGTAGGCCGGGTCTTCCACCGCGCCGAGGAAGGCTTCTTCTCGCGTACTAGGATGTTGTGAGGGCATGGGGCGACTCCGCTGCGGGTGAAGGATCGCTTTCGGAACTCGTCCGAAGTGTACAGTAAGGTCGGTCGATTGCAACGAGCACTCCACTCGCACGCCGCCGAGCGCCCATCCAAGATCCGAACGCAGCGGCGAAGGAAGCGAAGGAGAGAAGTACTTCACACCGACCGAACACCTGGTCGGCTGTTGCACGCTCAACGACCGCGCGAAACAAGCGTTCGGCAACTTCTCCGTTCAGACCCGCGGACCATGGCTCCGCGGGCCCTCGGCGTCCGGCGTGCAGCTGGATGGGCAACAGCACCGCTACCGCCGGCGCCCACGACCTGCAACAAACCGACGCCGATCCGGAACGGGCCACCCCGGAGGCGGCGCTGAATGCGGCGCAACAGGGTCGCAAAGTGCGCCGTTGCTGCGGTCTGCCAGCAGCGGCTCAAAGTGAAGCGTGCGTCCAAACCCCCGAGAAAACGAGGTGATCGGCACGATACGCCGGTGCCGGGCACTCACCCAAGCACACGCCAAGTAGCCCCGCTCGGATTCGAACCGAGGACCAAACGATTATGAGTCGTCTGCTCTAACCGCTGAGCTACGGGGCCCGGATCAAATGCGGGGCGCAGGCTTTCGCCCACGCCCCGAGTTCTATCGGCGCCGATCGATCTCGGCGAACGACGGCATGCAGCCGCTCACTTCAGGAACATCAGCTCCCTGTACGAAGGCAGCGGCCACAGGTCCGAAGCCACCTGCGTCTCCAGCTCGTCGCCAAGCGTCCGGAGCTCGATCATCAGCGGGTGGATCTTGTTCTTGATGTACTGCGCCATCTCGGTCGTATCCTCGATCCGCGTGTTGTCCGCCTCGTCGAGCTGTTCCAGCTTCCGCCGGAAGCGGGCCGTCAGGTCGGCGAACGAGGTCAGCAGCTTGCGCGTGTCGGAGGCGTCCACGCCCGCGGCCTCGGTCTGCGCCACCGTCTCGGCGATCCGCGTCTGGTGGCGCAACGCCGCGGGGAGGATCATCGTCTTGGCGATCAGCACCATCTGCTCGGACTCGATCAGGCAGTGCAGCGTGTAGTTCTCCATGAAGATGTTCGCGCGGCTCTCGAGCTCGGACTTGCTCAGCACACGCTGCTTCTTGAACATCGCGACCGCCTTGCGGCTGGTCAGCACGGGGAACGCCTCGGTGCAGTTGGTCAGGATCGGAAGCCCGCGCTTCTTCGCCTCCTTGTGCCACTCTTCGGAGTAGTTGTCCCCGTCGAAGATCACCCGCTTGTGCTCCTTGATGATCTGCTGGAGCACCTTCTTGACCGCCGTCTCGAGCTTCACCGGCGTCGGGTCCTTCCCCGCCGTCTTCTCCAGCTCGCCCGCGACAAACTCGATCGACTCGGCCACGATCGTGTTCAGCACCGTCGCGGGCCACGCAGCCGTGCCCGACGAACCGACCGCCCGGAACTCGAACTTGTTGCCCGTAAACGCGAACGGGCTCGTCCGGTTGCGGTCGCCGGTGTCGCGTGGGATCATCGGCAGCGTCGTCGCGCCCAGGTCCAGCGTGCTGGACTTGATCGTGCGGTTGGTCGCCCCCTTCTCGATCTGGGCAACGATGTCGCTAAGCATGTCGCCCAGGAAGATCGAGATGATCGCCGGCGGCGCCTCGTTGGCCCCCAGCCGGTGGTCGTTGCTCGCCGAAGCGACCGACGCCCGGAGCAGGTCGGCGTGGATGTCCACCGCCCGGATCACGGCGCACAGCAGCGTCAGGAACTGCATGTTCGAGTGAGTGTCGTCGCGGGGATCGAGCAGGTTCGTCCCCCCGTCGGTTGACATCGACCAGTTCATGTGCTTGCCCGAGCCGTTGTGGCCCGCGAACGGCTTCTCGTGCAGGATCGCCTTGAACCCGTAGCGGGGTGCCACACGCCGGATCGTCTCCATCATCAGCATCTGATGGTCGGCCGCGACATTGGCCACCTCGAAGATCGGCGCGATCTCGTACTGCCCCGGCGCCACCTCGTTGTGACGCGTCTTGACCGGCACGCCGACGCGGTACAGCTCGTGCTCAACCTCCGCCATGAACGCCAGCACGCGGGGCGGGATCGACCCGAAATAGTGGTCGGCGAGCTGCTGGCCCTTGGGCGGACGGGCGCCGAAAAGCGTCCGCTCGCAGCTCACCAGATCCGGCCTGGCGTAGTACAGATTGGTGTCGACCAGGAAGTACTCCTGCTCGCACCCCAGCGTGCTCATCACATGCGTCGTGTGCTCGTTGCCGAAAATCCGAAGCAGACGCACCACCTGACGCGACAGCGTCTCCATCGAGCGCAGCAGGGGGGTCTTCTTGTCCAGCGCCTCGCCGGTCCACGAGACGAACGCCGTGGGGATGCACAGCGTCGCCGTCGCGTCCGTCCGGGCGATGAACGCCGGGCTTGAGGGGTCCCAGGCCGTGTAGCCCCGGGCCTCGAAGGTCGCCCGCAGCCCGCCCGAGGGGAACGACGAGGCGTCCGGCTCGCCCTGCACCAGCGAATCGCCGGACAGCTCGTAGATCATCCCGCCCTCGCCGTCGGGGCTGATCAGCGAGTCATGCTTCTCCGCCGTGGCCCCCGTCAGCGGCTGGAACCAGTGCGTGTAATGCGTCGCGCCGCGCTCGACCGCCCAGTCCTTCATCGCCGTCGAGACGATGTCGGCGATGTGCGGATCGAGCTTGGCGCCCTGCTCGATCGTCTGCTGGATCGCCTTGAAGGCGCCCTTCGGCAGTCGTTCGCGCATCGTTCGGATGCTGAACACATCCTCACCGAAGAAGGACTGCACATCCGGCAACTCGGTGTTTCGGTTGTTCGTGTTGATGTCGCTCCACGCAATGGCGGCAGCGATCGCGTTGCGTCTCGTATCCATCTGGGTCATGCCCGTGGCTCCCTCCGGTTTTGTCCGGTCGGGCTAGAAAGAAGAAAACCGCAGCGTGGCCTATCCACGCCGGCACAGCATTGTGACAGGGACCCCCACGCAAGCAAGCCGCAGACGACAGCAGCCCCCGCCTCTTACACCTTAGCCCTTCGACATTTCCGGCCCCGCCGATGCGGCTGGCCCGACAGCGGCATCGACCAGCGACCGCACGAACGCCTCCGCCTCGCCCGCCGGATCCGCCGCCTCCCCGATCCGGCGAACCAGGGCGCTGCCCACGATCGCCGCATCGGCGTGACGCACAGCCTCGGCGACCTGCGCCGGCGACGAGATCCCAAAGCCCGCCGCGATCGGCAAGTCCGTCGACGCCCGCACGCGCCCCACCGGCCCGGCCAGGTCCACCGTCCCCTCAC
>SLFH01000057.1 GCA_007124345.1 Phycisphaerales bacterium
GGCTCTTCTTCGAACCGGCCGCGAGCCAGCACTTCGCTTCCGAGGGCTTCGCCGGGCCGCGCGTCGCGTCGGCGGACCAATCAACCGCTATGACAAGATCAAACATCCGGGCAGAATAGCAAATCGCCCAGAGCGTCTCGCCCATCACCGCTCCCGATCCCGAAAACTCCGCAAAGGCCGAGGACCGCAGCAGCCGATCGGCCGCCCGTCGTCCAGCGGGCGCCTCGCCCGCGGCTTCTGCCCCTGCCCCGCCCCGAGGATCGCACCGCCCACCACCACGCCCACGATCAGAACCACAATCATCGGCGACATTTCGATCTTCGCCCACACCAGCAGCAGCAGGATCGCCGGCGTCGCGATGATCGCCAGCAACATCGCAAACAGAACACGCTTGGCGGCCTGCGCCTGCTCGTCCTCGTTGATCGCGGATTCCCCCAGTTCCTCATCCGCAACGCAAAGCCGCCGGGCGGGAGCGGGGGCGTCATGGCGGCCGGCTTGAGGCCCCCGTTGCAGCTCGCGCTGACCCGACGCCAGCCCCGGCCCGACGATCATCGGACCGGAAGGCTCCGGCCTAGGACGCCCCGAGTCCCCCCGAGGCCGAATGTCAGCTTCATCACCACGCATAAACGATTGTAGGAAGCCCGCAGGCCCCTCCCGGTCGCCTGCTCGCCTCTCGACCCTCTCCCCTCTCGCGAGCCAAAGGCTCGAGCGCCCTACACAAGCAATGTCGCCGGCGCCTCCAGCAACTCCTTCACGGTCTGCAGGTACTGCGCCGCCATCGCCCCGTCGATCACCCGGTGGTCGCTGGACATCGTCATCGCCATCACATGCCCGACAACGATCTGCCCGTCGCGGACAACCGGGCGCTCGGCCGCACGCCCCACGGCAAGGATCGCCGTGTTCGGCGGGTTGATGATCGCGGTGAAGTGGTCGACGCCGAACATGCCAAGGTTCGAGATCGTGAAGGTCGAGCCGGACATCTCGTCGGTGGTCAGCCCCTTCTCGCGGGCCTTCTTGGCCAGGCGGCGCGTCTCGGTCGAGATCTGGCGGAGGCCGATGCGGTCGGCGTTGCGCAGCGTCGCGACGACCAGCCCGCCTCCGGTGAGGTCTTCCTTGACCGGCAGCGCGATGGCGACGGCGACATTCACCTCGGCGTTGACCTCGATCGTCTTGCCGTCCTTGCCCCACGAGGCGTTGACGAACGGGTGCTGGTGCATCGCAAGGGCGCAGGCCCGGACGAGGAAGTCGTTCACGCTCAGCTTGACGCCCTGGGACTCCAACTGCGTGTTGAGCTGCTCGCGTAGCTCCAGCAGCGCGTCCATGTCGACCTCGATGGTGACCTGGTAGTGGGGGATCGACTGCTTCGATTCCACAAGCCGCTTGGCGATCGTCGAACGCATGTTGCTCAGGGGGACCGTCTTCGCCTCCAGCGTCGCGCCCAGCGGCGGCAGCGGCTCGGGTGCGGCGCGATCGGGCTTGCCGGCCTCGGAGTCGGCCTTGCCCGTCCCGCCCCCGGCCGCGGCTTCGACATCCTTCCGCACGATCCGCCCCGAAGGGCCGCTCCCCTCGATCGCAGACAGGTCGATGCCCTTCTCCTCGGCGATCTTGCGGGCCAGCGGCGACGCAAAGACCCGCTCCCCGGCGCTCCCGTTGGAAGAACCAGAGCCCCCAGACGACGCCGAAGCGGAAGTCGCAGCCGAGCTCGTCCCCTTCTTCTCCCTCACCGCCGTCGCGGTCGAGCCGCCATCATCCTCATCCTTGTCGTCCGAGTCCGCGGCCTTCGCCTTGCCTTCTGACTTGGCCTCGTCCTTGCCCTTCGCCTTGGCCTCAGACTCGCCCTCTGACTTGTCGGACGAAGCCTCGCCCCCGCCCTTGGCCGCCTCGGCCCGATCCTCGCCCTCTTCGGCGATCACGAGGATGAGATCGCCCACCGAGACCTGCTCACCTTCCTGCGCCGCGAGTTTCGCCACGACGCCGTCGTCGAAAGCTTCCAGCTCCATCGTCGCCTTGTCGGTCTCGATATCGGCGAGGACATCGCCTACCGAGACCTTGTCCCCCTCCTTGACATTCCACTTGACGACGGTGCCGGCCTCCATCGTGTCCGAAAGGCGGGGCATGGTGACGTTGATGGCCATGGTCTTGAATCTCCGTGCGGAGCGAAGCGTATGTCGAAAGCACCGGCGTAGAGCCGGGTCGTTGGTCTTTCCGTCGCCGTTCGCGAGCAGCCAGTGCGGCGGGACACGAACAACTGTCAAAATCCTGCGCCCTCAAGCAGCCTGAAATCCTTCTCAAACCTCCGCCTCACCCGCTCCCGCAGCTCGTCGTCGAGCATGTTCGATACCGTCGGACGCACGCCGCGCTCACGCAGCGACCCGCTCGGCTCGTCGGCGTAGCACACGCCCCCCTCGCCCGCCTGCCCAGACCTCGCGGGCCTCGCCTTCGGCGGAGGCGTATGGATCCCCGAACGCCTCGCCACCTCTGCGAGCGTCTCTTCGAGCGTCTCCAGCGTGCCCACGATGTCGAAGCCGAACCCCTTGGTAAACCAACGCTGCGGGCGTAAGTGGGGGTCGATCTGACGGTCGGGCGTCGTTTCGAGCATCGCAACCACCCGCCGCAGCGAAACCCCCGCCCCGTAATCGATGCGGCTGCTCGCGGGCACTTCCTTCGCCCGCCCGCCCGTCCAGAAGGTCATCATCGTGTCGTGCTCGACCTCGCCCCCCTCAGCACGCACACACGCCTCGATGATCGCCTTGGCGTGGATCTCCATCATCCCCGGCTCGTGCTGGCACAGCTTGCTCGCAAACGCCGACACCAGCCTCGCCATCGGATCCCGCAGCACCACGAAAGAGACCGACCGCTCCACGAGCGCCGAAGCCTCCTCCTCCGAAAAACGCTCCAGCGACAGGCGCTCGCGCGCAAACGGATGGATCACGCCCCGCGCCAGATCCGGACACGCCCCATCCGCGCTCGTCGCCAGCCAGTACTTGATCGTCGAACATGCGCACTTGGGGATCGGGCAGTACACCACCCCGTGCCGCTCATCGGCGAGCCACATCATGCGGAAAGCGCGTTCGCCCGGCGCACGCTCGACCGCCGCCGGCCTCTCCGCCTTCCCGCCCCGAACCAGCTTCTTCAGCACGCCCCCGATCATCCCCGCGCCCCCTTCCCAAAGCACTCGTGCGGCAACGCCAGCACCCGCTCCCGATCCAGCGCCGAGTCAAACGGCCAGGGGCTCGGCGAAAGCCCGAACCAGCCCACCCGCATCGTCGTCTTCTCGATCCGCAACGCCTCGTCCGCGCCGGCGATGTCCCATTGCACCCGCGCCATCGCCGCAAACGCTGCAGCAGCAGCCAACACCCAGCCGCCCATGATCAGCAGCGCGCCGTGTCCGAGCCAGCGGATCGCAAAGAGCGTCGTTTCGACCCAGTCCGAGCGGGACGGTTCGGCCTGTTCGTCCGCGTCAGAATCGCGCTGCCCGCCGCCGGTCGCCTTCGACCGATCCGCTGCAAACGGACGCCCCGAGTACAGAAAGACAATCCGCTCGGCGATCATGCGCCGCGTCGCCCGGTCCGGCCGATACGGGCCGGTCAGCGTGTGCTCGTTCATGTCGATGTGCAGCGGCACGAGATCGCGGTAGATCGCGAGCACCGCGTCGTCAAAGCCGTACCGCCGCGCGAGCTCAACGACCGCGTCCTCGTACTCGAAACTTGTCAGCCGTCCGCTCATAAACCGGCGCAGCACGAGCCCGTACGCCCTGCGCCGCTCGATCGTCCGTGATGACGCCGGGACCTTCTCCATCGCGCTCCCGATTCTCAGGCCTCGACCGCCTTCTTCACCGCCGCGACGATCCGATCAGGGTTCGGCTGGTACGCAGCCTCAAGGTTCTTCGCGTACGGCGTTGGCACATCCTCGGTGTTCACACGCAGCGGCTGATGGTCCAGCCAGTCGAACGCACGCTCGATCACCTGCGTGATCACCTCGCTCGCCACCGACGCGAACGGCCAGCACTGGTCCACCACAA
>SLFH01000191.1 GCA_007124345.1 Phycisphaerales bacterium
GCGCCGAAAAGCTCGACAGCGACGGCCTCGTCTGCGACTTCCACTCCGTCCACGCCATGCTCCTCGAGATCGTCGCCCCGTTCGAGAACCGCAGCCTGAACGAGGTCGAGCCGTTCAACAAGCGGAATCCCACCGCCGAACTCCTGGCCGAGCACATCGCCACCCGCCTGCACGAAGAGCTCGGTGGCGCTCTGGGCCCGCACGCCCGCGTCGCCTGGGTCGGCGTGACCGAGGCGCCCGGGTGCGAGGCGAGGTACTACTTGTCCCACGATTGATTCATCGGGGACGGTGAAAGGTCAGGGCGCTGGGTGTGGGGCGCGGGGGGATGAAGCGGCCTACGGCCGCGGCTTGCCTTTGCTTTCCAGCACCCAATACACAGCCTCGGCCGCAGGCCGAAACCACCTCTGCGCCCAACACCCCGCGCCCTGCCCCCTGACCCAGAGTCTCAGCGGCAAACTACGCCTCCAAAGATAGGAGATTGCGGTCGCCCTGCCCCGCGCCCGCTCGCTCCACTACCATCGTCGGCCATGCAGACACTGGAAGAACGACCGCTCGGCGAACTGTTCAACAACCGCGATCTTTCGTGGCTGGAGTTCAACCGGCGTGTGCTGATGCAGGCGGCCGACGATCGAGTCCCGCTGCTGGAGCGGGTGCGCTTCCTCGCGATCTTCGCGAACAATCTGGACGAGTTTGTGATGAAGCGGATCGGCCTGCTCCGCCAGCTCGTCAGGAGCGGCCGCCAGGGGCGCTCGTACGACGGGATGTCGCCCGCCGAGGCGCTTTCGGCGGTCCGCGCACTCGTCAACGAACTGCTCGACGAACAGGCCCGGATCTGGCTGGAGTTGCTCGCGCCCGCGCTGGCCGGCGAGGGGATCCGGGTCGTCGCCTATTCCGAGCTCGACGCGTCGGCGCTGGCGAGGCTCGACGCGTGGTACCGCGCCAATGTCTTCCCCGTGCTGACGCCCCTGAGCGTCGACCCCGGACAGCGGTTCCCCTTCATCAGCAACCTCTCGACGAGCCTGGGCATCATGCTCAGCGCGCCCGGCGAATCGGAGCGTCACTTTGCGCGCGTGAAGGCGCCGGGGGTGCTGCCGCAGCTTGTCGCGGTGGAAGACCCGCACGAACCCTCTCGGGGCAGGACCTTCATCACGCTGCAGGAGATCATCGCCAACAACCTCGACGACCTCTTCCCGGGGATGGAGATCCACTCGGTGATGCCGTTCCGCGTGACGCGCTCGGCGGCGATCGAGAGCGAGGACGAGGAGGTCGACGACCTGCTCGAACATGTCGAGGAAGAGCTCCGCATGCGGCGGTTCGCCGATGTCGTCCGCCTCGAAGTCCCCGACGGATTGTCGGGACCGATCCTCGACCTCATCAAGGAAGAGCTCGAAGTCACCGACACCGATGTCTATGGCCAGACCGGCCCGCTCGACTACACCGACCTCTTCGCCCTCACCGCGATCGACCGTCCCGACCTGAAAGACAAGCCGTGGACGCCGGTGGTTCCGCCAGTGCTCGCCAACCCCGAAGACAATATCTTCAAGGTGATCCGCGAGCGCGACATCCTGGTGCACCACCCCTACGAGAGCTTCGGCCAGTCCGTCGAGCGCTTCGTCGACGCCGCCAGCAGAGACCCAGATGTCCTGGCGATGAAGCTGACGATCTACCGCACCAGCCCCGACTCGCCGTTCGTCGCCTCGCTGATCAGAGCGGCAGAGAGCGGCAAGGCCGTCGCCTGTCTCGTCGAGCTCCGCGCACGATTCGACGAACAACGCAATGTCCGCTTCGCACGCCTGCTCGAAAACGCGGGCGTGCATGTCGCCTACGGCGTCGTCGGCCTCAAAACCCACTGCAAAACCCTGCTCGTCGTCCGCAAAGAGCCCGACGGCCTGCGCTGCTACGCCCACCTGGGCACCGGCAACTACCACCCCCACACCGCCCAGCTCTACACCGATCTGGGCCTCTTCACCGCCGACCCGGAGATCACGGCCGATGTCGTAGCGCTCTTCAACGCGCTGACGGGGCGCGCCCAGCTCCAGGACTACAAGCGCCTCGTCGTGGCGCCCTACCGCATGCGCCCGCGGACGATCGAACTGATCGACCGCGAGATCGAGCACGCGTCGGCCGGCCGCCCCGCTCGCATCGTCGCGAAGATGAACGCGATGGAGGACCCCGAGGTCACGCGGAAGCTATACGAGGCGTCGCAGGCCGGCGTGAAGATCATGCTGTTCGTCCGCGGGTTCTGCTGTTTGCGCCCGGGCGTCGAGGGCCTCAGCAACAACATAGAGGTCCGCAGCATCGTCGGACGCTTCCTCGAGCACGCGCGCATCTTCCACTTCGCCAACGCCGAGGAAGACCCCGCCGAAGGCGAGTGGTACATCGGCTCGGCGGACTGGATGTACCGCAACCTCTCCAACCGCGTAGAAGCGATGACGCCGGTGCTCGACCGCGGCGCCCGCCAACGCCTGGCCCGCCTGATCGAAGTGCACGAGCAGGACAGATGCAACGCCTGGCGCATCCTCCCCGACGGCCGCTCAGAACGCCTCGAGCCCGATCACGAAACCGAACCAGGCACCCCCGCTCACGACGGCACATTCGCCACACTCATGGCCGACGCGCTGCTGGACAGAGAACGGTCCAGGAACGAGCGGAGGTAGCGCTCGCCGAAGGCGAGCGGGGCGCGGACAGATTGTGGCACTGGCGGCTCGCCCTCCAGTGTTTCCTGTCAGCGATACATCAACTGAAGTTCGAGACCCGACCCTTCTCTACGCTCAGGGATCGGCGTCACGCTCGACTGATCGCCTGCTCTACCCTCGCCTCTCTCGCTCGCCAAGGGCGAGCGCCCCACACCCCTCAAATCCCCATCGCCTTGACCATCGCCTCGCCCATGTCCGCCGGGCTCATCGCGACTTCGACGCCCGCGGCCTTCAGCGCCTTGATCTTGTCGTCCGCCGAGCCTTCGCCGCCGGAGATGATCGCGCCCGCGTGGCCCATCCGCTTGCCGGGAGGGGCGGTCTGGCCGGCGATGAACGCGGCGACCGGCTTGGTGACATGCTCCTTGATGTACGCCGCGGCTTCTTCCTCGTCGCTCCCGCCGATCTCGCCGATCATCAGGATCCCGTCCGTCGCCGGGTCCTCCTGGAACAGCTTGATCGTCTCGATGTGGTTCAAGCCCCGCACCGGGTCGCCACCGATGCCCACGCATGTGCTCTGGCCGAGCCCGCGGCTGGAGGTCTGCCACACCGCCTCATAAGTCAGCGTGCCCGAGCGGCTGACGATCCCGACCGCCTTGCCCGTCTTCGCCTCCGACACATGCGTGTGGATGTACCCAGGCATGATGCCGATCTTGCAGCCTTTGCTGGTGTACTTGGTCTTGCCGTCGCCCTCGCCGGTCTTCGGCCCCGGCGTGATGACGCCCGGGCAGTTGGGGCCGACCAGGACGATCTCGTTGCCCCTGGCGCACTCGGTGTTGATCTCGTCGAGCAGGCGCCGCGCCCGCACCATGTCCTGCACCGGCACGCCCTCGGTGATGCAGCAGATCAGGCGGATGCCCGCGTGTGCGGCTTCCATGATCGCGTCGGCCGCGAAGGGCGGGGGGACGAAGATCATCGTCGCCTCGGCCCCGGTCTCCTTCACCGCCTGCTCGACGGTGTCGAAGATGGGCAGGCCGTTGGCGTCTTTCTGCCCGCCCTTGCCCGGGGTGACGCCCCCGACCATATTGGTGCCGTAGTCGAAGCAGCCCTTGGTGTGCAGGGCGCCGAACGAGCCGGTGATGCCCTGGCAGATGACTTTGGTGTCGGCGTCGACGAGGATGGCCATGTCGGGCTCCTGGGTGATCGGTCTGTGATCGGGCTCTGCCCGACCCGGGAAGGCGTCGATGGGGCGTCCGGCCCGTGCCGCGAGCGACATCGCCGGGAGGCGACGGTAGGAACCGACCGACCGCGAGGGCAACGGACGGCCCCCGCGGGGCAGCCGGCGGCTGCAGAGATCCCCGCCACCCGGACGCCGACCCCTA
>SLFH01000033.1 GCA_007124345.1 Phycisphaerales bacterium
ATCGGTTCGAGCATGGTGTTGATCGCGTCGGCGATCTCGGCCTTGATGTGCCCGTCGCCGATGTTGTCGCCGCGAGCGTACTTGTCTTCCAGCTCGCGGACGCGGGCCTCGTCGCTGATGAAGGTGCGGACATACTCAAAGAGCGTGTTGCTCGTGTCGCCCGGTTCGTCGAGGCTCTGGCGGCCGGTGTAGATCTGGCCGATTTTCTTCTTGATCTGCTTGGGCGAGTCTGTCAGGTAGATCGCGTTGTTGAGGCTCTTGGACATTTTGGCCTTGCCGTCGATGCCGACGAGGCGTCCGACGCGGCCGACCTTCGCCTGGGGGATCGGGAAGAGGCCGCCCCGGGCGACGAAGTCTTGGTCTTCGGTGTGGGAGTCGACGCCGCAGTAGACGGTGTTGAACCGCCTGGCGACCTCGCGTGTCATCTCGATGTGGGCGACCTGGTCCTCGCCCACGGGGACGAGGTCGGGCCTGAAGGCGAGGATGTCGGCGCACTGGCCGACGGTGTACAGCGGGAAGCCGAAGCTGTAGATGTCGCCGACATCATCCTGCTCGAGCTCGCTCTTGAGCGTCGGGTTGCGCATCACCCTGTTAAACGGCAGGAGCATGGCGAAGTACCAGCTCAGCTCGGTGATCGCGGGCACCTCGCTCTGGAGCACGAGCGTGCAACGGTCAGGGTCGATGCCGGCGGCCAGCCAGTCCTTGACCATGTCGAGCGTGTAACGCTGGATCTCGCCGACGCGTTCGGCCCTTTTGGTGAACGCGTGCATGTTGGCGATGAGGAAGAAGCAGTCGTAGTCGTCCTGGAGGGCGACGCGGTTCTCGATCGAGCCGACCCAGTGGCCAAGGTGCAGGTTGCCCGATGGCGTGTCGCCGGTGAGGATGCGTGGCTTGTCGGTCATGGGGCGAGTTTAGGGGGGAAGGGCGCAGGGCGCGGGGCGCTGGGCGCTGGGGAGGCTCGCCGCTGCGCGGCGGGCGGCTTTACGCTCTTGAAGGAGTTCGCTGACTGGCTCGGTGATCTGCGGCCGAAACACGCTCCCGCTCGCCAAAGGCGAGCGCACCCAGCACCCTGCGCCCCGCTCCCAGCGCCCTACAAAAGACTCGCATAATCCGCTTCCATCCGCCCCAGGCTCAGGCGGCTGAGGAAGCTGGAGTAGCACATCCAGGCCGAGAGGGCCTTGAGGTCGGCGAAGGGTTCGGGCACGAACGCGGGGCGGGCGACCAGGCCTTCCTCGACGAGCTGGCGGATCAGGCGCATGTCGGCGAGGTTGGTCTTGCCGACAAAGAGCAGGGGGATGATGTCCAGCTTGCCCGCTTTGACCGCCAGCAGGATGAAGTTGTAGGTGAGGACGAAGCCCTTGCTGTAGCTGAGGTCCTTGGTGAATGGGAGGCCGGTGGGGGTGCTGCCGCGGAAGACGCGGGCGGTCATCTGGTACGCCTCTTCTGGCGCAAAGCCCTGCTCTGCGAAGAAGGCGTAGACCTCGCAAAAATCGGCGCCCTGCTCGGCCATGCCGACCCCGCGGATGCGGTTGGTCAGGCGCCGGAGGCGCGGCGGGTGGGAGGCGAAGGCGAGGATCTCCGCGAGGATCGCCAGCCCCTCCTGCGTGACCGTCGCCGAGGGTGGGCCCTTGCTGAGGAAGGTGCAGATCGGCTGGGCGGCGCCGTTGAGCGTCGTGCCCACATGCACCCAGCCCTCGTGGATCTCCAGCAGGCGCAGGTCGCGGGCGCTGAATGAGGCCTCGGCGCGGAGCTTGAGGTAGTCGGCCCCGGCCGCGGCGTCGGCCACGATCCCGTCGGACAGCATCACGCGGATGCGGCGCTCGGAGGCGCCGAAAACCTTGTCGAGGCGTTCCTGGAGGATCTCGACGGCTTTCTCGGCGGGGATGTCTTTGGCGTCGTCCTCGATGTGGCCGGCGTCGTCGATGCGTCCGAGGGTGTCGCTGAGCATGACGCCGAGGTCGGCGAGGGATGGGTCGCCGGCGTGGAAGGCGTCGGTGGCGCCGCCGTAGAGCTGCTGGCTGATGAGCCCGAACTCGGGCGTGCCCCGGGCTTCGAGCATGCGGATGACCGAGACATACTCGGCGCACATGCGCCTGAGGATGCCCGCGACGGGGCTGAACTCGCCGAGCGTGCGCGTGATGTCGCGCGAGAGCTCCTGGAGTTCGAGGCGTTTGGCCGGCGCGTCGAAGGGGAGGGGACGGTGGTCGTAGTACGACCGGTCGACCTTGGGCAGCTCCTTGCCGCCGGCGGCGAGGAAGTCCGAGGCGACTTTGTCGTCCCACTTGATCGCGTCGAGGATGCGGATGGGGCGCTGCGCCTCGACCAGCCGGTCGGAGAGCTCGCGGACGGACTGCTTGAATCGGGCGTCGGCTTCGGACATAAGGAGGGGCGCAGGGCGCGGGGTGCTGGGCGCTGGGGCGCTCGCCGAAGGCGAGCGGCGGGAAGGGTGAGAGGCGGCTGGATTGGACGCCGATCCTGAGCGTCAGCGAAGGGTCGGGTCGTTGGTTGCAGACAGGGTCAGGGACAATCGCCTTTTACAATACATCGTCCGGGGCCAGGGGGCGGTGAGTCGGAAGGCAAAGGCAAGCCGCGGCCGAAAAAGCCGCCGCCTCCCCCAGCGCCCCGCGCCCTGCACCCAGCGCCCCACTGCCGACTTCGGAGTCTCTTTCGGCGGCCATACCTCCAAGCAACAGCCCGTGCAATCGCCGGAAGGGTCTGGTCCCTCATCCTCCCCGGGCGGCGGCGGTCGCTTCGGCGATCGAGGGGTCGCCGAAACCGATCGTCAGGGCGATGGTCAGGCCGTTGAAGAGCATGTGCATCACGATCGGGACGCCGATGGACTTGGTCCGCTCGTAGCTGATGCCGATGGCGGCCGAGAGGACAAAGAGCTGGGCGTAGGCGTGCCACGAGCCCACGGGGATCACCGCGACATGCGCCAGCGTGAAGACGACGCTCGTCAGCAGCACCGCGATCCAGGGCGAGCCGGTCATCCGGAGCAGGCCCGACTGCAGGCCCAGGCGGAAGACGAGTTCCTCGGCGATCGGCACGAGGACCACGACCGCGAAGATCAGCAGCCAGACCCAGTGGTTCGAGGCGTTCTCGGCGATGGTCGCGAGGGTGTCGTGGGCGATTCTCGGCGGCGCCTCGGCGTTGATGCGGGCGTAGAGCTCGGCGACACCGAAGCCGGCCGCCTGGACCAGCGGGAGCGCGATCAGGAAGCAGAACAGGCCGACGAACGGGTCGGAGGCGGTGACCCGCAGCCCTGCCTCCTTCGCCCCCCGGGCCATGAGGTACATGAAGCAGACGCCGACGAGCGCCGCGGCGCCCGCCCCGGCGCACAGCGTCACCGCCTCGAAACGCAACGGCTCGGTCTCGGGGTCGCCCACCAGCCAGGGCAGGCGGCTCACCGCGTCTGCCCCCAGCGGCATGAACAGGTACATGATCACGCCCGCGAAGATCCACACCGGGAACGGGTAGGGCTTGACATCCCGCACGCCGATCCGCTTGAAGCCGCCCGGACGCATCACGCCCGTGGCGATCAGCAGGATGATCAGCACGATCGAGGCGATGATCGTGATCTCGGGCAGGTGCTCGTTGATCTCGGCCCAGGCGTCTCTGATCTGCAGGTTCTGCATCTCGTCGAATCTTTGGGCGAGTGTCGGGCCCGAGCGGCGTTCCTCGCGCTGGGCCCGGGCGCCGTCGGTCGAGGCGGCCGAGCGGAGGGCCGCGGCCTCGCCTCCGGCCGGCGGGGGCGGGGCGAACTGGGCGAGCGTCCCGATTGTCTGGTTCGCCGCGGCGGCGGGGGTCGAGACGAGCAGGCAGAGTGCAACAATGCACCCCGTGAGCAGCATCCCCACACTCGGGCCGATCCTCGACGCGACGCGCGAGGAAGTCGAGCGAGCCAAGGCCGAGACGCCCCCGGCGGAGCTTGTGTCGATGGTGAGAGACGCGCCCGAGGCGCGGGGGTTCGTGCGTTCGCTGACAGAGGATCGGCGCCACCCGCGCTTCG
>SLFH01000350.1 GCA_007124345.1 Phycisphaerales bacterium
CGGCTCCGGCGCGGCCTCCGCCGCCATCTCCACCGGATAGACCCGCCCGTCACGGACCGCCACCCACAGCGCGCTCCACGGCCGATAGGGCCGATCGCCTTCGCCCGTCACCCACGAGGGCATCCGCACCACGGCGCCCTGCCATGCTTCGTCAGGCCGTTGGGGGAATTGCCGCAATTGTTCAGTCTGAAAGCGTGTCATGCAGCCCCATTATCCGTACCGCCGGCCGGTCCGCCAGTCGCCCCCGCGACTCGGCCTGAACGGCCCCCGTACGCCATCAGATTGTCAAGGGATTCACCCTCCGTCACAGCCGGTCATTGCCCTCGACGAGCGTCCGCGAGAAGGGGGCCTTTCCGATCGTAGAAGGGGCACTCTCGCTCGCCTCCTGCCCGCAATGACCAATAGTTTGGTGCGGAGCGGTTATCCGTCACTAACCCGTTTCGATTGTAACATCGACACGATCTCTCAGAGGCACGTGCTACTCATTGAAATGCAATCGGACCGCTCGTTAAGGTGTAATAGCGTTGACGTGTTACTCATTCGCCAAGGGTAGACCGAGGAGCCGGCGCTGCACCTTTATGGCGACATCGTAGGGGTTCCGGCCCTCTGCCTCGAGCAGTTCGAAACACCTGTCGAGGTCACGGTCGAACCTGGTAGCCTGTTCTGGCGTGAACGTAGGATGACCGTCGTCGAATCGAACGTAATCTGCGGCAGGTGTATCCGGATGAAATCCCGGACCGACCTCCTTTGTGACCTGCCGTAACCATGCCACGGCATCTTTCGCCGACGCAGGATCCGGAAGGACGGGACATATACCTTGGTCAGCCATGTCACTAATTGTACCAGACGGACAACTCCGCGCAACTGGTTCCGCTGTACCGAGCGCCCCCGGGCTTGTTCCGATGCTTCGGGCGAGCCCGCGAAAATCCAGTCACTCTGCTAACATCCGGATCACGTCGTCCGAAAGCTGGTCGTGGACAAAGCCGAGCCGGGATGCCTCCAGCAGCAGCTTCTTGCCGTGGACGGCCTGCTTCGGCGACGGTGACTTCCCGCGGCTCAGCAGCGATCCCAGCGAATACGAGAGACCCCGCTGCCACGCTTGGAGTGAGGCCGTCTCCTTCGCCCATGCCGACGCCGCGAACCAGACATCGGGTGGCACCTTCCCGACGGCCTCGACGAGAACAAGTTGCTCATCGGTGGCGCCACCGGCGACTTTCACGGACGCAGCCGCCTCACCCTCGACCTCCGGCAGGTCGAGCTCCAGTGGCAAGTTCAATATGGTTGACCAGCACTGTTCGCGCTTGCACCACTCGGTAATGTTGCGGTTGTTCGGCGGCTTGATGATGGCGGCCCGAACGCCTCGGACAATCGTCTTCAGCGGAGGCACGAGATCATCCGGCAGTTGCTGGGCATCCCAGATCTTTTCCCACGGCAATCGTCTCTGCAGGGCGTGTGACAGCCGTGCCACTGAGTAGGTGACAACGTTGGCCCGGTACCCGGTGAAATCCAGCTGCCCGTAGAGACGCTCAGTCGTACGAAAGAGGATCGCCAACGCCACGATTCGCCGGAATTCGGATTCATCTGGTTCGCGACGCTTCTGATTCGACAACTGGGTCATGAACCACATGAAGCATTTCTGGGCACCCCGGCTGACGATGTCGGGCCGCTGGTCCCAGCTGAGCAGGCACCCCCGCGATCACCGCGCGCATCATGAACATCCACATGGCGACTCTCCTTCTGCACCCTTCGCGAGTCAGTGATGTCGCCCGCCGAGGGCTGAGTCGAGGGCGATCAGTTCGTGGGCGGTGTCCAACTGTGCCGCGAGCAGGGCGCGGCGGGTGTCGAGATAGGTCCGTCGGGTCTCAATGAGGGTGAGGCGGTCGATGTGGCCGGCTTCGTGGGCGCGTTCAGCCTGCTCGACGCTGGCGCGTGCTTCGGCGAGGGCCTCGTCGGCGTAGGGCTACAACCGAAAGTCGTGTTCTGGCTGAATGAAAAATGGCGGCGTACCTTGGGGAAAAGCCATCCCCCCAACTGCCCACGCGGGCAAGGAGTACGCCACCATGACGGACCAAGCTACCACCGAATCGATGAAGCTGCCAACCACGACACCGCAGGACGCGTTGACGGCGGTCCTGGTTGACGGAGCGAGGCGGATGCTGGTGGACGCGATCGAAGCCGAGGTCGCCGAGCACCTGGCGTCCAGGGCGGGTGAGACCGATACCGACGGCCGCCGCCTGGTCGTCCGGAACGGCTATCTGCCCGAGCGTGAGTTGCAGACGCCGCTGGGGTCGATGCCCGTGCAGCAGCCGCGGGTGCGCGACAACCGGCCGCCGGAGCAGCGGGAGAAGTTCACGCCCAAGCTCCTTCCGCCGTACCTGCGGCGGACGCGATCGATCGAGGAGCTGATCCCCTGGCTGTACCTGAAGGGTATCTCGACCAACGACTTCGGCGAGGCGCTGGAAGCGTTGCTCGGCCCCGACGCGGCAGGGCTGAGCCCGACGACGATCACGCGGCTCAAGGAAGGCTGGGCCGAGGAGTTCAAACAGTGGGAACGGCGTGATCTGTCGGAGAAGCACTACGTCTACGTCTGGGCCGACGGCGTGCACTTCAACATCCGCCTGGAGGACGCGGGCGCCGACCGCCAGTGCATTCTCGTGCTGATCGGCGCGACGGCCGATGGCAAAAAGGAGTTGATCGCGATCGCTGACGGCTACCGCGAGAGCAAGCAGTCGTGGCGGGAGTTGCTGCTGTCGGTGAAGCATCGCGGGCTCGCGATCGATCCGAAGCTGGCGATTGGTGACGGAGCGCTGGGCTTCTGGGCGGCGGTGCGGGAGGTCTGGCCGAAGGTCGACGAGCAACGCTGCTGGGTGCACAAGACCGCGAACGTGCTGAACAACATGCCCAAGGGCGTGCAGAAGAAGGCGAAGTCGATGCTGCATGAGATCTGGATGGCCGAGACGCGGAAGGAGGCGGAACGGTCGTTCGATCTGTTCCTCGAAACCTTCCAGGCCAAGTACCCCGCCGCCTGTGAATGCCTGGCCAAAGATCGCGACGTGCTGCTGACGTTCTACGATTATCCGGCTGAGCACTGGATTCACCTGCGCACGACGAACCCGATCGAGTCGACGTTCGCCACGGTGCGGCTGCGGACGGCGAAAACGAAGGGCTCCGGCAGCCGGATCGCCTGCCTGACGATGGTGTTCAAGCTTGTGCAATCGGCTCAAAAACGCTGGCGAGCCCTCAACGGATCGAACCTCATCCCGGACGTCATCACGGGCGTCCCTTTCGTCGACGGAGTCAAGAAACCCGCCGCCTGATCACGAAGCCGGAACACAACATTTGACAGTAGCCCCGTCGGCGTAGCGGGTCATGCGGTCAGCCGAGCGCCGCGCGGCCTGGGCGGCCTGGCGGACCTCGTGGCCGACACGCAGGTGCAGTTGCTGGTAGGTGCTGTAGGCGATCGCCTGTTCGTATTCCGCCCGCGCGATCTGTGCCTGGTTCTGATCGAAGATGGGAATTTCTGTTGAGATCGTGGGGCCAAGCAGTACGTCGATGCCTTCGCCTTCACCCGCAGCCCGCTCGGGCCGCTCCAACTGGGCGCCGATCGCGAGGCCCGGCAGCGCCCGGCGGCGTTCGAGGTCGATGCGCACGCCCTGGGCATCGGCGAGGTGAGCGGCGGCTTGCAGGTCGGGCCGGCGTTCGCGGGCGACGGCGATGAGTTGCTCGACATCGCCCGGCTCCTGCCACGCCGGCCAGTCGCTGGTCAGTTCGACGCGGTTGATATCGCGGTCGAGGCTCATGGCATAGGCCAGGTCCTGCCGGGCACGGTCGGCGGCCTGACGCCCCTGCTGCAGGTCTGACTGTGTGTTGAGCACGCGCAGACGAGCGAGGCGCACTTCCAGTTCCGTCGCCCGGCCGATCTCGCGGGCGCGCTGCGTCGCTTCGTAAGCCTGTCGCACCAGGTCGAGGTCGGCTTCGGCCAGCGCCACGTGCTCCCTGGCGGCGAC
>SLFH01000342.1 GCA_007124345.1 Phycisphaerales bacterium
CCCCGCCATGGCGTCCAGCACGCCCAAGAGCGGACCCCAAAACCCCTTGTAATCCACCAGCGTCAGCGGCTTTTCGATCAGCCCGAGCTGGTCCAGCGTCACCACCTCGAACAACTCATCGAGCGTCCCGATCCCGCCCGGCAAGACCAGGAACGCGTCGGACTCTTCGATCATTACCGTCTTGCGCTCGGCCATCGTCTCGACGATCCGCAGGTCCTGCAGTCCCGGGTGAGCGACCTCGCGCGAAGCCATCGAACGGGGGATCACCCCGCAGACATGCCCGCCAGCCTCGAGCGCCGCGTCGGCGACGACGCCCATGAGGCCGACCGCCCCGCCGCCGTAGACCAGCCTGACCTCGCGCTCGGCCAGCAGCCGCCCGAGGGCCTCCGCCTCTTTGGCGAAGCCCGGGTCGCTCCCCATCCGCGAGGCGCAGAAGACCCCGACCGACAGCCGCCACGCCGGGGGCGTGCTCATTCGAACCGGCCCTTGACGTTCAGTTCAAAATCGTGCAGCGAGGCGATCTCGTCGGCCGACTTTTCGGCGATCTTGGCGAAACGCACCACGATCGGCCGTGGATCCTCGGAGACGAAGCGCCCGAGCAGCTCGAACTTGTGCGCCAGCAGGTCCTTGAGGTCTGCCGTCGTGTTCCGTGCGTGCCCGGTGGGGTACATCACCAGCCCGCTGTCGTGCTCGGCGCCCTTGCTGTCGGTGATGACAACGCTGGTGGGGATGCCGTCGGGGTAGCGTCGGTCGTACTCCTCGCCCCCGTGGACGAACTCGATCTTCTGCATGAGCTCGCGTGTGCGCTCGTTGAAGATCGCGCCCTCGTTGTAGTCCAGGGGCGAGAGCATCAGGCTCTTCCAGTCGGGCGTCTGCCCCGCGCCCTGCTGCTCGATCGCCTTGCGCAGCAGCGTCGCGATGATGTACGCCATCGAGTGGTCGGCGGACTGGCGCGTGCGGGGGTCCATCTTGGCCGGGTCGCCGATGATGCCGTAAGCCGGCTCGTAGGCGACGATCTTGATCGTCTTGATCGCCGAGCCACCGTCGGACGCGAGCTCGGGAGAACGCGCCACCAGATCCACAACGCCCTGAATCGCGCCCGCCGACTGGTGCTCGTACAGCCCCAGCTTGAAGTGCATCCCCATCACCGCAAAGTCGTCGCCACGCATCGCAAGGTGCAGGTCAAACGGCGACGCGTCGCGAGACTCGGGGTTCTTCGCCTCAGACCCGACCTTCGCGAACATCTGCCCCGGCCCCTCGAACAGCCGGAAGACCGCCTCGGGGTTGCGGAAGATGTCTTTGGGCCCGACGAACCCGGCCATCGAACGCTTGACCGCAAGAACCGCGAACTCGGTCGTGATCGCCGCCGACGATCCCTTCGAGTCCGAGAGCTGCTTGCCCGCCCGGATCGCCCTGAACGGCACGGCGTGCGCCACCACCATCCCGATCGCCGATTCGATCTCTTCCTCGCTCGCCCCGAGCATCGCGCCGAAGACGGCCGCCGAGGCGATCCCTCCGTGCAGCACATGGTCGATCTTGTAGCTCTTGAGGCTGAAGACCTCGGCCAGGCGCCCCCGGATCTCGTCGTGGGCGATCATGCCCAGCATCGCCGCCCGCCCGTCGAGCCCGGCCATCTGGGCCGCGGCGACCGCCACGGGATAGAAGTCGTTGTGCCCGAACTCGCCTGCGGTGTGCCCGAGCTTGGGGTTGAACCCGAAGTTGGTCCCGTTGGAGTCCCACTCGCGGACGGCGGCGCAGTTGGCGACCGCCGCCTTCTCCGGCTGCACAAGCACGCTCGAACCGAACACGGTCGCCCCCGGACGCACCGCCCGCCCCGGCCTCGGCGCGTCCTCGCCCACCCGGTACGAGAGCGCCTCGTTGCGGAGCACATTGGGGGCGTTGGTGCCCAAGGCGATCGCCGAGAGCCCGCAGAGCACCGCGTCGGTGTGGAACAGATCGGTCTTCTCGATCACCGCTGCGCCCGGCTCGCCCGATTCAAGGAACGCCTTGGCGTAGCGGGCGATGCCCATGGCCTGGTTGGTGTCAGCGGGAAGGATCGTGTGCGTCTGCTCGCTCATCGGTGCTCGCCTTTTCGTGGTCTTGGAGTGATGCCGGACCCGTCACGGCAGTCGGACCCCACATCCGGACCGCGTCGGGCCGAAACGGTAGGCGCTCGCCCTTGAGGCGCCCCTCTCCGACCGGGACCGCAGCTTCTTTGCGCACAGGCGTGCACGGTCCGCCCCGGTCCGAGCCCGACGCCGCCCATACACTGCTTCTATGTGGCCCGCTCGCCTGCTGATCATCGCCTCGGTGCTCCTCATCCTGGGTGTCCCGTTCGCGTTCCGGCAATCCGCCGGGGTCGACGCCCCGCCCTCCGACGCCCGGCGCCTGATCGTGATCACCCCGCATGTCCCGCAGATCCAGGAGGAGTTCGCCCGCGCTTTCGCCGACTGGCACCTCCGCGTCTACGACGAACCCGCCGTCGTCGACTTCCGCCACCCCGGAGGCACCAGCGACATCCTCAAGCAGCTCCGCGCCGAGTACGAGCGGGCCGTCCGCGACGGACGCTTCACCCTCGACGACGGCGAGGTCGTCATGGCGCCGGGCACCGTCAACCAGGATGTCATGTTCGGCGGGGGCTCGTTCGACCACACCCAGCTCATCAGGGGGATCACCGTCCGCCTGAGCATCGACGGGCAGGAGCGTGACCTGACCGTCCCGATCTCCGTCCCGCCCCACGAGCCGTTCGATCAGGCCACGCTCGAAGGCTGGTTCGGCCCAGAGAACCGCATCGGCTCGGGCCTGCTGTACCACCCCGAGCAGTACTGGTTCGGCACCGCCCTCTCGGGCTTCGGCATTGTTTATAACCGCGAGATCCTCGCCGAGCTCGGCGTGCCCGAGCCACGCCAGTTCGCCGATCTGGCCGACCCCAGGCTCGCGGGGTGGGTGGCCCTGGCCGACCCTCGACAGTCCGGCTCGATCACGACCTCGCTTGAGTCGATCCTCAGCAACGAGGGATGGCCGATGGGCTGGCGCATCCTGCGCGGGATGGGCGCCAACACCCGCTACTTCACCGACGCCGCGACCAAGCCCCCGATCGATGTCGCCTCGGGCGAAGCCGCGGCGGGCCTGGCCATCGACTTCTACGGGCGCAGCCAGGCCCAGAGCGTGCTGCGCAGAGGCCAGGCGCCCGAGGAGAGCCGCGTCGGCTACATCGATCCCCCCGGACGCACCTACATCGACGCCGACCCGGTCTCGATCCTCCGAGGAGGCCCCGACCCGGAGCTCGCCAAACGCTTCGTCGAGTTCCTGCTCGCCGACGAGGCCCAGGCCCTCTGGCAGTTCTACGCCACGGGTTCACAGCGCGGGAGCGACAACCCCGCCGGCCCGGGCGGGCGACCCATGGGACCGCGCCGGCACGAGCTCCGGCGCATGCCCGCCCGCCCGGATCTGTACGAGCCCGACCGCGGCTTCTTCGAGCACTTCGTCGACAAGGTCAATCCGTTCGAGGTCGCCTCGCCCGTCCGCAGCCGCGGCTGGCGATCGGGCATCACCCCGATGATGGCCGCCTTCGCCATCGACACCCACGACGAGATCAGACGGGCCTGGGCCGCGATCGACCGCGTCGCGAGAGCGAATCCAGAAGCCTCGAAGCGGCTGAGCGCGGCCGCCGACGCCTTCGACCTCGCCTCCGACCGCTATTGGACCAGCCCCGACCGCACACCGACACCCGACGATGCCGCCTCCGACCGCTACCACAACGGGGGGCATATCGGCGCGTTCGACTGGGGCGATCGCGACAGCATCCCCGCCGACTGGCCGGAAGAGCTCAGGAAAGCCCACGGCGAGCTCGCCTCGGCCGCCCGGGCGGCCCCCGAGCTCTTCGAGATCCGGCGCGACTTTTACGCCTTCCCGACCGGGGAGGAAGTCAGGGCGATGTGGGATCGGCGTTTCGGCGGGTTCGCCCGTCGCCTGAACGAGGAGGACGCCGCACGCCTGGAGGGCGCGTTCGAGGACTTCACCCCGACCACCTTCAGCGTCGTGCGCGAGTCGTGGCGGGTGCAGGGCGTCGCTGCCCGGATCCAGATCGTCTACACAGAGTTGTTCCGCGAGCGTTACAGGCGGATCGCCGATAGAGCCTCCCGCCTCTAGCGCCCAGCCTCACAAGGCCGCCCCCCAATCCCGGCCCCACGGACGGAGATCCGAATGGCCCTCAAAACCGGCAGAACCGTCAAGTCCTCCATCGCCGAGCACGACCCGGATTTCGCCCCGCCGACCTTCGCCAAGGTGGTCGCCACCATCGGCCCCGCCAGCGACAGCCCGGACATGCTCGCACGCCTGATCGAGGCCGGGGTCAATGTCTTCCGTCTGAACTTCTCCCACGGCACGCTCGAAGATCACGCCGCCCGCCTGCGCACCATCCGCGCGACCTCCGACGAGCTCAGTCGCATCGTCGGCGTGCTCGGCGATTTGGCCGGCCCCAAGCTCCGCATCAGCGAGGTGCCCGAGGGAGGCTTCATTCTCGGTGTGGGCCAAGATGTCGAGCTGCGCAAGGGCGTGACACGCGCATTCTTCGAAGATCGCGTCGGCGAACCCGTCCCCGTCTTCGGCGTGACGATCGAACGGATCATCGACGAGGTCCGCCCGGGGCAGCGGGTGCTAATCAACGACGGGGCGATCCGGATGCTGGCGGTCGAGTCCGAGCCGGGCGTGCTGCGCTGCCGCGTGCTGGTCGGGGGCGAGGTGACCTCGCGCAAGGGCATCAACCTGCCCGAGACCGATCTCTCGCTCCCCTCGATGACCGACCGCGATCACGAGTGCCTGCAGTGGGCGGTCGCCAACGGGCTGGACTTCCTCGCGCTCTCGTTCGTGCGCACCGCGGCGGAGGTCCGCTCGCTCAAGGAGACCATCCGCGGGATGTGCGCCGCCGATCGCGCCAAGGGCGACGAGCAGGGATCGACCATCCAGGTGATCGCCAAGATCGAGAAGCCCCAGGCCCTCGACAACATCGACGCCATCGTCGCAGAGTCCGACGCGATCATGGTCGCCCGCGGCGACCTCGGCGTCGAGATGGACCTCGCCCGCGTCCCCGTCGCGCAGAAGAAGATCATCGAGTGCTGCGAGGCCCACGGGACGCCCGTCATCGTCGCGACGCAGATGCTCGAGACGATGATCGATCGTCCGATCCCCACTCGCGCCGAGGCCTCCGATGTCGCCAACGCCATCTTCGACAACACCGACGCCGTGATGCTCTCTGGCGAGACGGCCGTCGGCAAGTTCCCCGAGGTCACGGTGCGCACGATGCGCCGCATCATCGCCGAGGCGGAGTCGCACATGCGCGCCCACCGCCTCAGCAAGCCCCCGATGCGGTTCGCAGAAGGGCACAGCTCGACGGCGGCGCTCGCACGCGGCGCGTGGCAGGCCGCGGCAGACCTCGACGCCGCGGCCATCGTCTGCTGGAGCCAGCACGGCGGCACCGCGCGCTACCTCAGCCAGAACGACTTCCAGATCCCGATCCTCGCCTACTCCTCGGATCCCCGTTTCGTCCGGCGTATGACGCTGCTGCGGGGCGTCACGCCCGTGCTCCACCAACCGCCCACCGAAGGCGGACTGGGCTTCTGGAACCGGACCGTCGACGATCACTTGGTCGCGCTTGGCCTGGCATCCCCGGGCGATTGGATCGCGCTTTTGGCCGGGCGTCCGCTCGGCGTCGCCAAACGCACGAACACGCTGACCGTCCACCGCGTGGGCGAAGAAGACTCGGGCTACATGCGCGAGTGAGCGTCAAACGCGCTTGGGCTCAGGCCCGGGCGCCGACAGGGTTCGACGCCGCCTCTACCGCGTTCTGGAACAGGCGAAGACCGGGCGGCGGTCCGGAACGCTCGAGCTCGGTGAGCCTCGTCCACCACGGATGGCGGTTCCAGTGCACGAAGTCTTCGGGGTGGGGCATCAGGCCGAAGACCCTTCCCGACGGATCGCAGATCCCGGCGATCGAGCGTGCCGAGCCGTTGAAGTTCTCTTCGTAGCGCAGGGCGACCTGGCCGCCAGCTTCCAGCTCGTCGAGGGTTTCGGGCGAGTCGGCGACGAGGCGGCCCTCGCCGTGGGCGCTTGGGAACATGAGCAACTCGGGCTCGACCGCTTCTTCAAGGCCCCTCGTCCAGACGCACTTCGAGCCGGGCTCGGGGATCATCCGCACCCACTTGTTGACGAACCGTGCGCCGGTGTTCTCCGTCAGGGCGACGCGCTGCACGGGGGACTTGCCGATCGGGCCGGGCAGCAGCCCCATCTGCACCAAAACCTGGAAGCCGTTGCAGACGCCGATGACCAGCGCCCCGCGTTCGACGGCGCCCGAGAAGCGGTCCCAGAGGCGCTCGCGGGCGTGCATCGCCATGATGCGTCCGGAGGCGACATCGTCGCCGTAGCTGAAGCCCCCGGGGAAACCGATGATCGCGTACTGGTCGATGCGGTCGGGCTCAGCGATGAGCCGATCGAGGTGGACGGCTTCGGCGTCGGCGCCCGCGAGAGTGAAGGCCCGGAGGAGCTCTCCGTCGCGGTTGATGCCGGCGGTCCGGACGACCAGGGCGCGGGGTCGCTGCTGTGTGGGGCACTGCATGGAGCGAGGATAGGCCGCGATCGGCCCCGGCCCCCCGCCGGCCCGCACTCCTTCGCGGCGGGGCCGATCCGCATAGAGTTCTGTGCAGCGGGCGATGGCTCGGGCGGCTGTATCGCGCGCCCTCGCCGCAGAGCGCCCTTACGCGATGAAGGCTTCGGGAAAGGAATCGGTCATGGCCGCGGTCTATCCGTTCAACGCGATCCAGTTCAACGCCGGCGCCGGCGATGTTTCTACGCTGGTCAGCCCTCCTTACGACGTGCTCGACGCCGACGACCGCGATGCCCTGCTCGGCCCGGAGCAGCAGAACATCGTCGCGATCGACCTCCCGCATGTCCCGCCGAAGGAGCTCGGGCCCTCGTCGGCGTACACCGGCGCCGCCTCCAAACTCAAGAGCTGGCTCGCCGAGGGCGTGCTCGCCCGGCGCGATCGTCCCGCCATGTTCGCCTACCGCCAGACCTTCGAGTTCGAGGGCAAGCAGTACCGACGTTGCGGCATGGCCTGCACCATCGACACCGTCCCCTTCGGCCCCCGCAACAGCGGCGGCGTGCTGCCCCACGAGCAGACCTTCAGCGGGCCCAAGGAAGACCGCATGGCCCTGATGAAGGCTACGCAGTGCCAGACCAGCCCCGTCTTCGGCCTCTTCGCCGACGAGAAGGGGACCGGCAGCGAGGTTGTCAGAAGTGTCATGGAGTCCCGCGCGCCCGACATGACCGCTCGCATGTCCGACGGCGTGCTGCACGAGGTCTGGACCGTCGACGACGCGGCAACCATGGAAGCCTACGAAGAGGCCCTCAAGGGCGAGGACATCTTCATCGCCGACGGTCATCACCGGTACACCACCGGGCTGAACTACCTCACCGGCCTGCTGGAGAAGGGCGACCTGCCCAAAGACCACCCCGCGCGGCGCTGCATGATCGTGCTCGTCGGCATGAACGACCCCGGCCTGGCGATCGGGCCGACCCACCGCGTGCTGGGCGGCATGAGCGATTACACGATCCAGAAGTTCGAGGAAGCCTCCGCCGGCCTCCTGGACATCAAGCCCTGCGACAACAACCCCAAGCAGATCGAGGCGGAGGTCAAGAAGCGGGCCCTCTCGCTCAACGACGACGCCAATGTCTTCGGCATCATCGACCGCGACACCGGGCTCTGCTTCACAGCGACGACCGCGGCCGACGACCCGCTCGAAGAACGCTTCCCCGACAAGCCCCGCGCCTGGCGCAAGCTCGATGTCGCAGTGATCCAGCACCTGATCGTCGAGGAGATCTGCCAGCCCGAGCTCAACGGGGGCGAGCCGGTCAAGTGGGCCTTCCCCCACACGATCGAAGAGGTGCAGGAGATCTTCTCGGGGGTCGAGACGGGCGCGGGTGGGGGCTCGGGCTTCGCCCAGATCGCGGTCGTCGTACGTCCGACGCCCCTGGAGGCGGTCAAAGAGATCAGCCGCGCCAACGAGCTGATGCCCCAGAAGAGCACCTTCTTCTACCCCAAGCTCGCGACCGGGCTGTTCATCCATCCGCTCCATGACTGACCTGCTCCCCGATGGGGCCCGCCGGCGGCCTCCGGTCTGGCGGGATTTCCCCGCGATCGGTCGCCGGGCCGTCCTCCGATAGCGAGCGGATCTTGGGCAACGCCGACGGGTGCTCGCGCTGGATGTAAGCGATTATTTTCTCACGCACCTCGCACCGGAGGTCCCACGCGTCGCCTGAGTTTCTGGCGCTGACCAGCGCACGGATCTCCAGCGTCGTGGGCCTCGCGTCAGTGACCTGCAGGACGCAGACGCGCCCGTCGAACTTCGGCGAAGCTTCTGTGATGCGCTTGAGCTCGGCGCGCAGATCGTCGAGCGGGACGGTGTAGTCCACATGCCAGAAGACCGAGCCGATGATGTCCGCCCGCGTCCTGGTCCAGTTCTGGAAGGGCTGATCGAGGAAGTGCGAGAACGGAACGATCAGGCGGCGCTCGTCCCAGATCCGCACAACGACATAGGTCGTGGTGATCTCTTCGATCCGCCCCCACTCCCCGGCGATGATGACGACATCGTCGAGGCGGAAGGGCTCGGCGAGCGCCACCTGCACCCCCGCGATGAAGTTCGCGATCGATGAGCGTGCCGCGAAGCCGACGATCAGCCCCGCCAGCCCCGCCGAGGCGAGCACGCTCGCCCCGACCTGGCGCACGCCCGGGAAGGTCATCAGGATCGAGGAACCCATCAGGATCAGCACCAGCGCGATGAGGATCCGGGCGATCACCCGCACCTGCGTGTGCACACGCCTGGCCCGCAGGTTGTCCGCGACGCCCATGTCGTAGCGACGCGTCATCGCCTTGGACGCCGCCCCGATCATGACGATCAGCGTCCAGCCGATCAGGACGATGATCGCGATCGACATCGCCTGCTGAACGCCGTCGGCCAACTCCGGCGGGATATTCCGCGTCGGGCGTGTCAGGCGGAAGGCCAGCACGACGACGAGGATGAGGGTCGGCCCGTGCATCCTGCGGGCGACCTCGTCTGCGACCTGGGTCTCGGGATTATCGGCCAGACGCCGAACGAAGCGATACACCAGCCAGTGGATCACCACCGCGGCTGTGATCGCCCCGACAACGATGCCGAGCTCCGCAAAGAGCCCGAACATCGGCCCCCACGCCTCGGCGTCGATTTCTGGAGCGGGAGGGCCGACTTCCTCTTGCGGTTCGTCTTGCATTCGGGCATGCTACACCGGAAAGAAAAGACGCGCCGATCCCGTGGGAACTTTCGATCGGGTCGTGCGTCCAACCCATCGGCGGGTGTCCCGCCAGCCGACCGCTCACAAAGGCGACTCACGCCTGGGAGGGCCGCTCCGTGCCCATCAACAGCGCCAGCGCGAAGGCCGTGGCTAAAGACCACTGCCCATTCTGCGGCTACGACCGAACCGGTTTGCTCTCGGGCGAACGCTGCCCCGAGTGCGGCAAGATCTCACGCCCCACCAAGGGCCAGCCCCGCAAGCACGACGTGTTCGGCCGCGCGCCGCTGGCGTATCTCCGAAGGGTGCAGTTCGCGATGTGGTCGCTCGCCCTGGGCGCTGTTGTCGCGACCATCTCCTATCTCTCGTACTGGTACGGGGGCGAGCCGGCGAGCCGCGTGGTTTCGGTGATCGCCAGCGCCATGTACTTCGCCGGCGTCTGGGTGATGACGGCGCCCCGCGAGTCGCCCTCACTGTCCAAAGAGGTCACACGTCTGGAGTTCAAGCATCTGCGGTGGGTCAACCGAGGCACCCAGTCGCTTTGGTTCGTCAGCCACGGGCTCGCCGTGCTGTTCATTCTGGGCCATGTCTCGCACGACATCTTCCCGGTGATCGTCGCGGCGACCTTCACGATCGCGGCGGTCGGGCTTGTTCCCTTCTCCGCGCAGCTCGCCTGGTTCGCGGGGTGGGCCTGCGACGACGGCGTCGCCAGCCGACTGAACGCCTCGGCGTGGGGGCTGGGCCTGCCCGTTGCGTGGTTCGGGCTGCTCACGCTTACCGGAGGCGCTCCGACGGGGCTCATCGGCTTCATCGTTGTGTTCATCTCTATCGCGATGTTCATCTCGGTGATTTTCGCGGTCTTCGTCTACCTCTGGTCGTGCGTGACGCTCGCCGGGACGACCAGTTGGGCGATCCGCAACTGGCACGACGCCCAGGCGCGAGATCAGCGAGAAAGGGACAAAGCGGAGGAGACTGCGCGAAAAACCGCGCGCCGGGTCGGGCCCAAGTCCGCGGCCGCTCACAACCCCGGCGGCGCCAGCCACGCCCAGCGCGATGCGGAATTCGAAGCCGCGTTCACCAAAATATCCAAATCATCCGACACCCCCACGAGCGCACCGATCCCGAAGAACATCCACCGCATCGAACGACGCAGCGACGACGACCCCATCCCGCTGGAACCCGAATAGCCGGAGCTCAAGCGTGCAGCAGACAAAGTCGTTTCCGTCTCAACGCCTCTGCCCCGGCTGCGGCTTCGAACTGACCGGCTACGGGCGCTTCGCCCCCTGCCCGAGCTGCGCCAACAAGCCCGCCCACCGCGGCAGCACCGCGAAAATCACGCGCTACGACGACACCCCGATCCCCTTTCTCCGCCGGACATTCCTCACGACCACTGCGCTCGCCCTCGGCGCCGGTCTTTGCATCGTCGCGTACGGGCTGTGGCTCGCCGTGGGCGTGCTGCACCATGTGCCGTTCTTCGGAAGGTTCTACTTCCCGGAGAGTTCGCTCCCTCACTACCAGGGCGCCGCCCACCTGATCGGCATGCTCGGCTCGCTGATCTATCTCTTCGGCGTCTGGGAGATTACTTCCAGGCGCGACTCGATCCTGCGGTTTACCAAGCCCGGCACGCGACCATCCGCGGTTGTACGCTGGGTCTGCCGAGGCACGCAGATGTGCTGGTTTTTCTACCACGTCGCGGCGTACGCGTGGCTGATCACGTATCCCACGGACTTCGTCTACGCCGCGACAGCCGGCGTGCTGTTCGCGATCGCCAGCCTCGGCCTGATCCCGTTCGCGCTGGACCTGAGCGGGCTCGCCTCGTGGGCGTTCGGGGACGAGTTCTCCAACAGCCTGGCGTTCTCGGGCATCGGCGTCGGGTGCGCCGGGGTGCTGCTTGGGCTGGTGTACACCTTCGGCGTGCCGGGCGGAGCGATCGGCGCTGTGATCGGGCTGGCCACGGTCGTCGTGACTTTGCTGATCCCTTTGGGTGTTTTTCTCTACCTCCGGGCGTACTTCCGCCTCGCCGGACTGACGAGATGGTCGATCCGCTGTCGCCACGAGGCCGATGCACGCGACGAGCGCCTGCGGGCCAGGGCCGCCACGCTGACGCCCGAGCCCCTCTAACATCCCCCATGCCGTCGCGTTCAGGATCTCAACACGCCCCGCCCCCGGGGTCGAGGGTGCTCGTCGCCATGTCCGGCGGCGTGGACTCCTCCGTCGCCGCCGCGACCCTGCTCCGCCAAGGGTGCGAGGTCATCGGCGTCTTCATGCGCCTCGGCTCGCCCGGCGAAACGCTCGACACCCCCATCGCCGACGACGCCCTCCGCGGCGTCTGCAACGCCGAAGCGCAGGACCAGCCCGGACGCATCAAGATCGGCAAGCAGGGCTGCTGCTCGATCAATGACGCGGCGGACGCACGCCTCGTTGCCGCCGAGCTCGGCATCCCCTTCTATGTCGTCAACTTCAAGAAGGAGTTCGGGCGCATCATCGACTACTTCGTCGGCGAATACGCCCAAGGCCGCACGCCCAACCCGTGCGTCCGCTGCAACGACTGGCTGAAGTTCGGACGATTGCACGAATACGCCCACAGCATGGGCGCGGGCTTCGTCGCCAGCGGGCACCACGCGCGTGTCGCCGTCCGCGACGGCTCGCCCGCCCTGCTCCGCGGCGTCGACGAACCCAAGGACCAGTCGTATGTGCTCTTCGGCGCGCCGCGCGGGCGCCTCGCCGAGATGCTCCTGCCCGTCGGCGAGATGACCAAGGACGAGGTCCGCGACAAGGCCGAAGAGCTCGGCCTGCCCACCTTCGACAAGCCCGACAGCCAGGAGATCTGCTTCGTCCCCGACAATGACTACGCGGGCCTCGTCGAGCGCCGACGCCCCGAACTCGCCCGCAAGGGCAGGATCATTGATGAGAGCGGCGCTCCCCTCGGCGAGCACGCCGGCCAGCACCGCTTCACCATCGGCCAACGCCGCGGCGTCGGCGTCGCCCTCGGCCACCCGATTTTTGTCGTCGGCAAGGATCCCGAGACCAACACCGTCACCGTATTGCCCTCCGGATCCCGATGCGTCACGTAGATCGGGTACCCCATCGCCAGGTTCAGCCCGCGCCGCTGGCCAACCGTGAAATGCTGATGCCCGGCGTGCGTGCCCACCTTGCGCCCCTGCCCATCGACGATGTCTCCCTCGCGCACCTGGCCCGGCGACCGCCGCGCCACCAGGCGGGCGTAGTCGTTGTCGGGCACGAAGCAGATCTCCTGGCTGTCGGGCTTGTCGAACACGTCCAGGCCCCAGTCCTCGGCCATCTGCCGCACCTCGTGCTTGTGATACGCCCCCATTGGCAGCAGCATGTGATCAAGCCGATCGCGCGGGCTGCCAAAGAGGACGTAGGACTGGTCCTTGCCGGCGTCGCGGCCGCGCATGAGCATCGCCCGCCCGGCGGCGTCGCGCTCGATGCGCGCGTAATGCCCGGTGGCGACGTAGTCGGCGTTGACGGACCGGGCGTAGGCGTAGAGCTTGCCGAACTTCAGCCAGTCGTTGCAGCGGACGCAGGGGTTGGGCGTGCGGCCGGCGTTGTATTCGCCGACGAAGTAGTCGATGATGCGGCCGAAGTCGCGCTTGAAGTTGAGCACGTAGAAGGGCACACCAAGCTGCCCCGCGACCGCGCGGGCGTCGGCGGCATCGTTGACGGAGCAGCAGCCCTGGCGATGGGCCGGCGGTTGCCTGGCCGGGTCGCACGCGCCGTCGAAGATGTTGTCGTACTCGCCCTCGGCCTCGTGGTCGGAGCCGAGGCGCATGAAGCAGCCGAGCACCTCGTAGCCCCGGCGTGCCAGCAGCGCGGCGGTGACGGACGAGTCAACCCCGCCGGACATCGCCACCAGGACCCGCTTGCCGCGTGCATCAGGCATAGCCCTGGATTTTACCACGGCCGGGCATCGCCGGTCCCGGGCGCGGCGAGGGGCGGGATTCCCGCCCCAGGCCCACCGCTGCCGGCTTGAGGCTATCATGGCCGGCGTTCGGCCGCACCAACAACCTGGGAGCCCTGCCATGTCGCATGCCCGCCCTGTCGCTCCTGTTTCGATCCTGCTTCTGGTGGCGCTGCTGGCCTGGCCGGGGCAGGCCGATGCCCGCGACCGCTTTGACGCGGCGCTTGAGCACGTGCCCGCCGGCGCCGAGATCATCCTCGCGGTGCCCAACCTCGCCGGTGCCAGCGAAGCCATCGCCAGCTTTCGCCAAGCCACCGGCTTGCCGACCGAAGAGCTCGACGACGTGCTGGGCGAGCTCAAGCGTGAGCTCGGCCTCGACGCGGGCATCGACGACGACGGGGCGCTGCTGGTCGTGTTCGTTGGCGTCGGTGAGGCGATCACCGTCGGGATCGAGCCGGCGATCATGATCATGATCCCCGTGACCGACTACGCGCAGTTCGTCGAAGGCCTCGGCGGCGACGGCGAGGCGGAGCTGACCCCGGTCATGCTCCCGGACACCCCCGACGCCCACGCCACCCGCCTCGGCGACCATGCCCTGATCGCCGAGTCACACGACGCGCTGCAGGCCCTCGACCGCGAGGACCTCGGCGTCGAGCTCGCCGGGCTCGGCGGCGCCGGCGACCGGGCCGTCGCGACCGCCCAGGCGATGCTGTACATCGACATCGCCGCCCTGGCCCCGGCGCTGCGCCAGTCGCTGGACATGCTGGAGTTCCAGCTCGAGATGTTGGCCGACGAGGCGCGCATGATGGACCCGCAGTCGGCCGTCGTCTTTGACATCATCGACGCCGTCGGCCGGGACCTGGCCGAGATGGCCCTGGACGGGCTGCGCTCGGCGCTGCTGAGCCTGCATGTCGGCGAGGCGGGCCTGTCCTTCG
>SLFH01000244.1 GCA_007124345.1 Phycisphaerales bacterium
AACGGGCAGGGGCGTTCGGGCGAACAGGGCGGATAGGAGAGCAATCGCGGCGAGCTTCGCTGCTGTGGGAGACACTGGCGGGCAAGCCGCCAGTGCCACAGGAGAGGGAGAAGACGCGGCTCGGCGAGCCGTGCCACCCGGTCGGACTCGGAGATCGAGCAGCTGCGGGCGGGACGCCCGTTCCGCGAGCTTCTGTAGGTTGGAAGATCGCCGCTGTGAGGGCTGCGGCTCCGGCCTCTCGGCGCTCTCGCCCGATTCGGTTACGCTGGTGTGCCCCGAGTGCGGGCGGGTGTCTTGCTGAGGGCGGGCCGGAATGACGCGAGCGGTCGATGAGGCGGTGTTGGAGGGATTGACCGACGACGAGCGTCGGGCGGTGATCGCCGCGGCCGGACGGTTCGCCAGGGCCGAGGTGGTGCTGAGCAATCTGGCGATCGTCGGTGTCGGCGGGTTCGCGGTGGCGATGCTGTCGGTGTCCGCGGTGCTGCCGTTTCTTCGGTCGCAGTGGCTCTCGGAGTTCCTGTTCGAGTCGGCGCCGGCGGTGCTGGCGGTTGTGATCGGTTCGATGTGGCTGGTGCTGGTCGTGGTCGCGGCGGTCGTCGCGTCCAAGAGCATCCGTCGGCGAGCGGTCATGCGCGCGGTCGGATCGCACGCGAGGCGGGCGGTCTGCATCGGCTGCGGCTACAGCCTGCTGGGGCTGGCGGGCCGAACACAATCGGCGGGCGACGGGCCGCCTGCTGCCAAAGGCGATCGCTGGACGAAGCTCGCGTGCCCCGAGTGCGGGATGGTCTGCCCTATGGTGCGGGTCAGCGCCGGCGCGGCCAAGGGAGGACGGGCGTGAAGATCGGCCGGATTCTCAAGTGGGAACCGCGCTTGCGGGCGCTGTGCGAGGGGGAGCTGATCGAGTGCGCCGAAGATGTCAGGTCGAGCCGGGCGGTGCGCCTGCAGGAGCGATTGGGGCTGGTGCTTGTGTTTCCGGCGGCTTTCCTGCTCATCGCCGGTCTCGGCGGTTTGTGGCAGGCGTGGGGCGGGCTGGATGTGTCGTGGCGGGCATGGTGGGCGTCCGGGCTGGTCGCGCTGCTGGCGCTCCTGGTCGCGATGCGTCGGTACTTCGGGCGTGAAGCGGTCGTCGCGCGTGCGCTCGGGCGGCGGATCGACGCTGCTTTGTGCGTGCGCTGCGGCGAAGCGACCGAGCGGCCGCGATCGCAGGACGAGCGGAGGGTCTGCGCCGCGTGCTCGACGCCGGTGCTCGCGAGGCCGAAGAGAGTTTCTGAGGTCGCGGATCCGAAACCGGAGACCGAGCCGATCGGCGAGCCCCCGCCCCGGTCGGGGGAGATCATGCTCCGCGAGGGGCGCGTGCGGCATTGGGTCGAGCGACGCGTCCCGGAACTCCGGGCATTGGAGCTGCAGGAGGTCAAGCGTGCCGTGAAGGAGGCGAAGCGTGAGGCGAAGTCCGGGCTCTTTGCCGCGGTCGTCACGGCGGTTTCACTTTCAGTGCTTCTGTTGCTCGTGTACGCGTTTGCAGCGATCTACATCCTCGCGACCTTCTTCTACTCGACCGGGTCGCACACGCCGATGAATGTGGCGTACTTCGCCGGGATCATCGGGATGCCCGCGATCGCGGTGTTCGCGAGCCGGGGCATCTACCAGCGTGCGATAGCGGCGAGCGTCATCGGTCGGTTGTGCGGGGGGCGCTGCGTCGTCTGCGGGTATGACATCGGCGCCTCGGGCACGCGAGATCGTTGCCCCGAGTGCGGCGCATCAAAGATCGAGCTCAAGCCGAGTCGCTTGCATCAAGCACACGATGGCGAAGGCTCCGGGATCAAGCCGCAGCTCCGCATCGATCAGCAGACGGGCGAGTTGGTGCGTGAGCGGCGCGACGCGGAGGGGCGTGTGCTGCCGTAGCGGGGCGGGGCGCGCGATCACCGTCTCGGGTTGCGTCCCCGCAGCGGCTTCTTGGGCTTCACAGGCGGGCGGGGTCCGGCGGGTCGATGGGAGTCTGAAGTGTCGGCGGCGCCGGCGGGGGTTTCTTCGGATGCCTCCGGCTCGGGCTGGTCGGTTTCGATCGCGGCTTCGGTTCCAGTTGTGCTCTCGGCGTGATTTTCGGCGTTGTCTTCGTCGGGGCCGGGCAGGGCGGGGTGTTCGCCGGGGATGGCGCGTTCGCCCTCGGGCAGGCGGGCGAAGAGCAGGCGCCCGCCGGCGGTCTGGAGCGTGCTGGTCACATGGAGCTGGACTTCTTCGCCGATGGCGTGCCCGCCGTTCTCGGCGACGATCATCGTGCCGTCGTCGAGGTAGCCGACCGCCTGGCCCGGCTGCTCGCCCGCCTTGATGAGGCGGACGGTCAGGGCCTCGCCCGGGATCACGCTCGGCTTCATCGCGTTAGCGACATCGTTGAGGTTGAGCACCTTGACGCCCTGGATCTGCGCCACGCGGCTCAGGCCCAGGTCGGTCGTCACGAGGATCGCCGGCAGGGCCTTGGTGAACTCGACGAGCATCTGGTCGACCGCCTTGCCGGGCACGGGCGTCTCGTCGATGGTGACATCGAGATTGCCCGAGCGTTGCAGTTTGCCGATGATGTCCAGCCCGCGCCGGCCGCGGGCGCGTTTGAGCTTGTCGTGCGAGTCGGCCATGCGTTGCAGCTCGCCGACGACGAACTGGGGGATGACCAGGGGCGTCTGCACCATCCCCGTGTTGGCGACATCGACGATCCGCGCGTCGATCAGGGCCGAGCTGTCGAGCACCATCGGGCGCGGCCCGCGGATCTGCTTGGCGAACTCGACATACGGGATCACCAGGCGGAAATCGTCCTGGGTCATCAGCACCGTGACGACACCGAAGTAGGCCAGCGCGATGCCGACGATGACCTTGACGGTGCCGACGAACGCGTCCTGCAGCTCGTACAAATCGGCAAGCAGGTCGATCACGCGCCCGATCGCCAGCGTTGCGAGCATGGCGAGGATGATGCCGAAAAAGAGGGCCGAGAGCGTCGAGATCCGCTTGCGCTTCGGCAGCAGGATGTCGAAGAGGACGACCAGCGCCCCCAGCGCCAGGCCCACGCCGAGCTTGAGGTGCCAGTCGCTGGCGAGGTAGGTGTAGCTGACGGTGCCCGCCGGCCCGGGGCGGGGCGAGCGGTCCGGCCCGATGATCGAGAGCAGCAGCACCGAGAAAAAGAGCGCCGCAAAGGCGGCACGCATGATGTTCACCAGCGTCATCCGCTGGCGGATGTCGTTCTCGCGTGGGTGAAGGTCGAGAGTTGGCTGCTGCTGGTTCATGGGGTCTGGGGAGTGTAAGGAAGATCCGGCCGGTGCGCTGGCGAGCGGGGCCTGGGGCCCGGTGAGCCTGTCCGGACGAGGGCCGCGTGGGGTTGCATCGGCCTAGCATCGCTCTGGCCCGGTCCCCCGGGTCGGCGGCCGGGGCCGGTGCACGGGTGGCCCGTGAACCTGGTCAGGGCTTGACCGCAGCAGCCATAAGCGGCCGTCGTCCGGTGCCGCCGGATTCCTGGCCGCCGACCCGAGGGGACCGGGCTGTTTCTCTGCGCCGAACCCCCCTGGCGACCTCGCTCAGCCCAGCCAGAACAGCGGCACGAGTACAGCCCACAGCACAAGGCCGCAAGCCAGCACCGCATCCTCGAGCGCGATCTCCCCCGCGGCCGAACGGCGGAGGGCCAGCCGGCTCGCGACCCGGTAGAAACACCACACCGCCACGACAAGGCCCAAGGCCCCGAGGCCGAGACGCCAAGCCGGCGACGCCCCGGCGATCGCCGCGGCGTTCAGCGGCGCCATCGGCAACGCCGAGGCCACAAGCACCCCTCCGTAGACCAGCGGCCCGAGCAGCACGATGACGAAGGGGCGCAGCGAGGAATCACCCCCGCCGGGAAGTTCGGCGAGCACGGAATCGAACATGGGCGCGACGATGCGGGTCTTCACGGATGGACTCTATGGATGGGGTTCTCTCACCCGACCTTCCCCGCCCGCAGCATCCTCGCGCCGATCG